>RDDY01000021.1 GCA_003852805.1 Chryseobacterium sp. | reverse complement strand
TTCTTTGTCAATGAAGAAATTACTTGATCGATGAATCCATCCGTATACAAAACCGTATTATCGTAGGAATTGATGATTTCTTCCGGAGTATTTTGGGTAAGAATTTTACTCTGCGTAATCGGTTTGAATTTCTCGAACTTTTTTGAAGAATGATTGTTATAATACCAATGACTGCCGATAGAATGCAGCACGAAAAGCTGAGCCGACGCCTGATTTAACCGTGCCCGATAATACGGCAGCATATCCTCATCCAACCAAGAATCATAACGATAGAAAATCTTGTCGGCATTGGCATAAATCAATGTATCGGCCTCCCGCATAAAAGGCGCGAACGAGGCGGAAGCTTCCTGATTGCTTATCCACGAAGAACGAAAGCCCGCTTTTTTAAACAACGAAACAAAAGATTCTTCGGTTGCGGCTCTATCGACATTTGCACTGTCGGCCCTGGTAAGAATGTGCGGCACGCTGGCATTGGTGTGCAAATGTTGGGTAAAGACAAACGGCAAACTCACCACATTCTTTCGCCGTTTGAGCAACGGTGTGGTCTCACGATGGTAACCGTTAATCGACAGGTTTTCTGCCCTTAAAGTCTCGCCCAAAATAAAAACCACAATCAGGCTGTCTTTATTCTTATGGCTGAAATGCGGATCGGGCGAAAGCCTTGGTCCTTTTGATTTTTGCAAATCCAAGTATTCGGCACTGTTGTGCACCAAGTTCATGGGATAATGCTGATTGAATGTATCGGCAATTCGGGGATGCGCCATCGGCAATAAGATCAGGAGTAAAATGGCCACCACCGCATGTATGACGGGCCGCTTTATCCTCACTTTTTTAAACCGATAGTTGATTGCGAAAATCGCCACCATAAGTTGAAGCATCAGAAAAACGATCAGTTGCCAGCTGATGACATCCAATGACGAGCGCAAATCATTACTGAGCGCCGCATCCAACAAAGTGGGTGTAAAGGTTGCTCTGAAAAAATAGCCATAAAATCCCAAGGCTCCGCCTGTCAACAAGAGTAAGGGGGCAGCAATCAGCATCACATAACGGTTAACGGTCAGCAGATACCACATCAGAGCGATGGGAACACAGAGCAATAAAAAATGTGCCGCCGCGTATACCAAACCTGAAAATCCCGCCACCGGATACGCGACAAAATCGGGCAAAAGGAAGAAAAACGCCGACCAAACCGTCAGGAAAGTCAGCAGGAAGAGATAGTTTTTATTGACGAATTTCATGCATCGCTTATAACAGAAAGCCACGACAAACCGTGGCTCTCTTTAGTAGATTTCAATCAATTACATATTCCGTCTATACTTACCACCCACTTCGAACAGCGCGTTGGTAATCTGGCCGAGCGAGCAATATTTCACCGCATCCATCATCACCTCGAACAGGTTTTCCTGGTTGATGGCCGCGTGTTGTAGCTGTTGCAAAGCTTCTGCAGTTTTATCCTCGTTAGCTTTCTGATAATTGTGCAGGTTTTCTATCTGCAACTGTTTTTCTTCCTCAGTAGAACGGATGACCTCGCCGGGAAGTACCGTTGGCGACCCATCTTTGCCCAGGAAAGTATTCACGCCGATGATCGGATATTCGCCCGTATGCTTGAGCCATTCGTAATGCATGGATTCTTCCTGAATCTTTGAACGCTGGTACATAGTCTCCATCGCGCCAAGAACGCCACCGCGTTCGGTGATACGGTCGAATTCTGCATAAACCGCTTCTTCCACTAAGTCGGTCAATTCTTCGATAATGAACGAACCTTGCAATGGGTTTTCGTTTTTCGCCAGACCGAGTTCCTTATTGATGATCAGCTGGATCGCCATTGCGCGGCGAACAGACTCCTCGGTCGGTGTGGTAATCGCCTCGTCATAAGCATTGGTGTGGAGCGAATTACAGTTGTCATAAATAGCATAAAGCG
This sequence comes from Chryseobacterium sp., assembly GCA_003852805.1. Lineage (GTDB taxonomy): Bacteria > Bacteroidota > Bacteroidia > Flavobacteriales > Weeksellaceae > Elizabethkingia. Next base: position 3,212 of record RDDY01000021.1, on the reverse strand, counting down.
CCTGCAGCGTGGTGCGGATATCGTTAAAGTCGATTTCCTGCGCGTGCAGAGAGCGTCCCGACGTCTGGATGTGGTACTTCAGCATCTGGCTGCGCTCGTCTGCACCGTATTTATGCTTCATCGCTTTGGCCCAAATTCTTCTCGCCACGCGGCCGATAACCGCATATTCAGGGTCGATGCCATTTGAGAAAAAGAATGACAGGTTCGGTGCAAAAGCATTGATGTCCATGCCACGGCTCAGGTAGTATTCCACATAGGTGAAACCGTTGGCCAATGTGAATGCCAGCTGCGAAATAGGATTTGCACCCGCTTCGGCAATATGATAACCCGAGATGGAAACCGAATAGAAATTGCGAACTTTCTGTTCGATAAAATATTCCTGGACATCGCCCATCAACCTCAGCGCAAATTCTGTCGAAAAAATACAGGTATTCTGTGCCTGGTCTTCTTTCAGAATATCGGCCTGCACCGTACCGCGAACCGTCGCAATGGTTTCGGCTTTGATTTTAGCGTAAGTTTCGGCATCCAGAATTTCGTCGCCGGTCAGACCAAGCAGTTTCAGACCCAGACCGTTGTTCGACGGTGGCAGTTCGCCGTTGTAAACCGGGCGCTTCAAACCTTTGTCGTCGAACTTTTCTTTCAGCCGCACTTCAACTTTATCCCAAAGATTATTTTCTTGGATGTATTTCTCAACATTCTGGTCGATGGCCGCATTCATGAAGAACGCTAACAGCATCGGTGCCGGACCGTTGATGGTCATCGAAACAGAAGTCAAAGGATTTACGAGATCGAAACCTGAATAGAGTTTCTTGGCATCGTCCAAAGTCGCGATAGAAACGCCGGCGTTACCGATTTTACCGTAAATATCCGGCGGAAACGCAGGATCCTGACCATACAAAGTTACTGAGTCAAAGGCAGTTGACAAACGCTTCGCCGGCATCTCGGCGGATACATAGTGGAAACGGCGGTTGGTTCTCTCCGGGCCGCCTTCGCCTGCAAACATTCTGGTCGGGTCTTCGCCGGTTCTTTTGAACGGATAAATCCCCGCAGTATATGGAAACGAACCGGGCAGGTTTTCCTGACCTTTCCATTTGACCAAATCGCCCCAATCGCTGTATTTAGGCAAAGCGATTTTCGGAATTTTCAGATGCGAAAGAGATTCTGTTTTCGTCGCGACTTTAATTTCCTTTCCACGAACGAAATACGAGAATTCATCAGCTGAAAGTCTTTCTTTGGTATCGTCCCAGTTTTTCAGGAAGTCGATGTTTTCCTGCTGCAATTCTTTTTCGGCTTTCTTGTATTGCTGATCGAGTGTTTCAACAGCATTTCCGGTCAGCATATCTTTGACGCCGTCGATATGGTACATCTTGCGGGCGAGTTCGGCCTGCTCTTCCACCGTTTTGTCGTACTGCTTGTTGTTCTCTACAATTTCGGACAGATAGCGCACGCGGCGCGGCGGAATAATCGTCACTTCGTCCTGCACCACTTGCTCATCGTAAGCGTTTAGCTTGGCATCAGCAAACCTTTCATTGACTTTTGAAATCAGTTGGTTGAACAGTTCCGTGGTGCCGACATCGTTAAACTGTGAAGCTTTGGTGGCAAAGACCGGCATTTCGTCGAGCTTACTCTCCCACAGTAAATGGTTGCGCTGAAACTGTTTGCGCACCGCCTGTAACGCATCAAGCGCACCGCGCTTGTCCGATTTGTTCAAAGCGACCAAATCAGCATAATCCAACATATCGATTTTTTCGAGTTGAGTCGCCGCACCGTATTCGGGTGTCATCACATACATCGACACATCGGCAAAGTCCGACACCTCCGAGCCCGATTGGCCGATGCCCGAGGTCTCCAAGATAATGACATCCGGCGCGGCAAGCTTCAGAACGCCCAAAGCAGACTGTATGAACGGCGACACCGCAGCGTTGTTCTCGCGCGTCGCCATCGAGCGCATGTACACGCGCGAATCGTTGATGGAGTTCATTCGGATGCGGTCACCGAGCAGCGCACCACCGGTTTTTTTCTTCGACGGGTCAATCGAGATGATCGCAATTTTTTTGTCGGGATTTGAGCGCAGAAAACGGCGCACAAGTTCATCGGTCAGCGAAGATTTTCCCGAGCCGCCGGTGCCCGTAATACCGATGACGGGAATCTTGCTGTCTTTGGTTTTGGCTTCAATAGCTTCGACCAAATCCTTTTTTTCCTCCGAGAAATTTTCAACGGCGGAGATGGTTTCTGCAATCGCTTTTGTATTGTCGAAGGAGATTTTTTCCAGATCGTCAACCGTTACCTCTTTGCCGGTAGCGTAGTCGGACCTTTGAATCAGATCGTCGATCATTCCTTGCAAGCCAAGCTCGCGGCCGTCGTCGGGCGAGTAAATACGGTCGATGCCGTAATCCATCAACTCCTTGATTTCTTCGGGCAAAATCACGCCGCCGCCGCCGCCGAAGATTTTGATGTTGCCGGCATTCTTCTCGCGCAGCAAATCATAGATGTATTTGAAGTATTCATTATGACCGCCTTGGTACGAGGTCAATGCAATCGCGTTTGCATCTTCTTGCACGGCGCAGTTCACCACTTCCTCGGCAGATTTGTCGTGACCAAGATGAATAACCTCAGCTCCGGTTCCTTGGATGACGCGGCGCATGATGTTGATGGCCGCATCGTGACCGTCAAACAGTGCCGCCGCTGTTACAATTCTTACTTTATTTTCGGGTTGATATTTTTGGTTTTCCATAATCAAATTTGATAGTCTTCAAAGATACCGATTTTTGAATTTTTGTTAACCGACAAAGCCTCTGCCTCCGCGAGAGATTGATTTACAAAGTAGGCAAAGAGAGGCGGCTTCGGCTGAAGCGTTAACCGTTTTCGTCAACAGACAAGGGTATCGCGAAAATAATTTTATTGTTGTTTCGTCACCGACCAAGTGCCTTTCCAGTGTGCCATTTCCCACGTGCCGGTGCCTGTGGCCAAACTGCCATACAGCTTAAAGCCTGATTCTAAGGAGACTTGTTGTAAAGCGCCGTCCTCGCGGATCATGCCGGAGATGAAGGAGCTTTCGGTTCTGTTTTGCGTGATTCTCGTCACGGAGACGTAACCGTTTCTCGACACCTCAATTTTCAAACTGCCGCTCTCGTCGCCCGAATAGGATCCTCTCCACTCTCCTCTGTACGGCGATTTGTATTGTTGCTGCTCATTGCGCTCAATAAGATTGT
>RDDY01000042.1 GCA_003852805.1 Chryseobacterium sp. | reverse complement strand
AACGAAGTTCTCCAGCATCTTGCCACCGTACTCTGTGTGGGAAACCTCCGGATGAAACTGAACGGTGTAAATTTTTCGGTCATCATTTACCAAAGCTGCCTTTACGCCGCTCATGCCGACCACTTCAAAGCCGTCGGGAACAATTTCGACCTCGTCAAAATGACTCATCCAAACGCATGAATTTTGCGGCACGCCTTCAAAAAGTGGATGTTGCTGCGTCAGCTTCAATTCTGATTTGCCGTACTCGGCTTTTGCACCTCGGGAAACTTTACCGCCCATTAAATGTGCCGTCAACTGCATTCCGTAACAGATGCCCAACACAGGCACGCCCAGAGCAAAGATTTCCTTATCGATGAGGTGCGCCTTATCGCTGTTCACCGACGACGGTCCGCCGCTGAGGATGATGCCTTTCGGTTTCTTTGCCCTTATTTCCTCAATATCCGTATGGTAAGGCACAATCTCGGAGTAGACTTCCATTTCGCGGATGCGGCGGCCGATGAGCTGGTTGTACTGTGAGCCAAAATCCAGAACGATGATTCCGTTATTCATTTTTACTTTTTATTATTTCCGGCGAAACCCCTGATTGCGCGAGGGAAAACGGGTTTCCGGTTTGTGAAAAAAAAGACCTGCATGCGCAAGTCTTCACTGTTTATTTGTCGTTTACTTTTCCGATGTCGTGTCTGTAGAAGCCGTAATCAAAGCTTACTTTTTTGATCTCGTCATACGCCTTCGCACGCGCCGAAGCGTAAGTATCTCCCAGCGCCACCAAGTTCAGTACGCGGCCGCCCGATGTCACGATATGCTTGCCCGACTTCTGCGCGCCGGCAAAGAATACCAGTGCATCCTCAACTTTCTCGGTACCGCGAATCTCGCAACCGATTTCTATGTTTCGCGGATAACCACCTGAGCACATTACCACGCAGACCGCCTTTTTATCTGAAAATTTAAGATCGACGGGTTTGCCTTCCAGACAATCTTCGATGACATCCAGCAGGCTGTTTTCCATGAGCGGAAGCAGCACCTGCGTCTCAGGGTCGCCGAAGCGCATATTGTATTCCAGCAGATAGCAGCCGTCTCTGGTAACCATCAGGCCAAAGAAAATCATTCCTTTGAAATTCAGTCCTTCTGCTTTCAAACCTTCAAGCGTCGGCTTCATGATGTTGCGCTCGAAATCGGCGTAATGCATTCCGTTGAATTCGGGGCTGGGTGCCACGGCGCCCATTCCTCCTGTATTCAGGCCGCGATCATTGTCGCCTACTTTCTTGTAGTCCTTCGCAGGAACGCAAGGGAACAATTGTTCGCCGTTTGAAAAAGCGATGATGGAAGCCTCGAAGCCTTGAAGATATTCTTCAATCACGATCTGAATGCCTGCCACACCGTGAACGCGACGAATCATGAAATCATGAATGGTAGCTTCTGCTTCTTCCAAATCTTCACAAATTACCACACCTTTTCCGCCGGCCAACCCGCTGGCTTTAACTACCACGGGAAACTGCTGTTGCCTTACATATTCGATGGCCATAGCGTAAGCGTCGAAAACTTCTGCCTTGGCTGTTTTGATGCCGTACTGCTGCATGAAGCGCTTGGAAAAAGCCTTGGAGCCTTCCAACGAAGCAGCCTTTTTGCCGGCACCGAAAACGGCGATATTGTTCTTGCGGAACTCGTCCACGATACCGTCTACCAGCGGTGCCTCGGGTCCTACAATCGCCAGGTCTATTTCCTCAGACTTGGCAAATTCCACCAGTTCTGGGATGCTTTCTTCATAGATGTTTTCTCCCAATTCTTCGGTAGTCGCGTTTCCCTTGGCGAAGTAGAGTTTTTTCACTCTCGGGTCCTGTTTCAGTTTCCAGCCGATGGCCGATTCGCGTCCGCCGTTGCCGACAATTAATATCCGCATTGATGTCTATTTTTTAATAACTGCAAAAATACAAAATGTGTTGAAAAGACAACCCCGAAATTAATGGAAGAAATGTCTCATTCCTGTGAACACCATCGGGATTCCGTGCTCGTTTGCCGCTCGGATGCTGTCTTCGTCCTTTACCGATCCACCCGGCTGAATAATGGCTCTTATGCCGTTTTCGGCGCTGTAATCCACCACGTCGCGGAACGGGAAAAACGCGTCCGACGCTAAAACCAAGTCGCCATCGAATTTCTCCTTGGCGCGTTCTATTGCCTGCCGGGTTGCCCAGATGCGGTTTACCTGTCCGCCGCCGATGCCCAACGCCTGCTTTCCGTTGGAAACAACAATGGCGTTTGACTTCACATACTTCACCACGCGCTGTGCAAAGTACAACGCATTCATCTGCTCGTCGGTTGCTTTTGTCTCAGTAACGGTTTGGAAGTTGGCCGAGAACTTATAATCTGAATCCTGCACCAGCATACCGCCGTCGGTTTTTACCCAAGTCTGTTTGTCGCTGACGGAATTGGTTATTTTGATGATGCGCAGGTTCTTTTTCTTGCGAAGGATTTCCAGCGCATCTTCTTCAAAATCGGGCGCCATGACGATTTCCAGAAAAGTTTTGTTGAGTTCTTCTGCGGTGGCTGCGTCCACAGTTCGGTTGATGGCTACAATGCCGCCGAAAATGGAAACCGGGTCGCACTCGAAAGTTTTTGTGTATGCTTCAAAAACATCGTCCCCGATGGCAACGCCGCAAGGCGTGGAATGCTTTACCGCACAACAAGCCGTTTGGTGCTTGAATTCATTTACTACTTTCCAACAAAGGTCCATATCGCGGATGTTATTGAACGACAGCTCTTTGCCACCAAGAATCTCAAAATCCTTCATGGCACCATTTTCTACCGTCGATACATAATACGCCGCTGACTGGTGCGGGTTTTCGCCGTAACGCAAATCAGCCACTTTCTTGTACGAAGCGTTCAGGTAGGTCGGATATTCTTCGTCCAACAACATCTTGGAAATCGCTGCGTCGTAAGCCGATGTCAGATTGAATACTTTGCCTGCCAAGCGTTTGCGGGTTTGCTCGGTTGTATCGCCGCTCTCCTCGATTTCCTCTTTAACCAATTGATAATCTGCAACATCCGTAAGAACGGTAACGCTGCCGAAATTCTTCGCGGCCGAGCGAAGCATTGACGGACCGCCGATGTCAATGAATTCGACCTTTCCGGCGAGGCTGATGTCTTTGTTCACATTTTCAAAAAACGGATACAGGTTTACAATGACCATATCGATCAGGCCGATGCCGTGCTCCCGAACCGTTGCCATATGTTCCTCATTATCGCGCAGCGCCAGCAATCCGCCGTGCACTTTAGGGTGAAGAGTCTTCACTCTGCCGTCCAGCATCTCGGGGAAATCGGTCACTTCATCAATTTGAATGGGGTTCAAGCCGGCATCTTTCAGATGTTTAAAGGTGCCGCCGGTGGAAATCAACTCGTAGCCTTTCTGTTCCAAAAATGCAGCAAATTCGGTCAAGCCGGTTTTGTCGGACACAGAAATTAACGCTCTTTTTTTCATTTTTTATTAGAATTATTTGTGCCCGTCAGGGCGCTTTCAGACTGTTCTTTCTATTGTGCCGTCCGTAAAACGAACAGCTAATTTTACTTTTTATTGTCTCTCTGAAATTTCACCGCTTCCACCGTCAGCTCGGTTCCTGAGAAATCGAGCAACAGGTAACCGAATTCATTGACATCGGATACATTTTCATCGGGATTGAATTTCACCTGATAAGCTGCGGCCGGTGCAATGACTTGGCGGACATTTTTATATTGTCCCTCAAAATGCAAATGATAGTGCCCGCAAATCAAAGTGACGCCTCGGCTGTAATCCGTCAATATTTCCTGTACCCGCTCGCGGTTCTTTAATGGATGATTTTTGTCCATCAACGTATCCACGGCCATCACAGGATGATGAATGAAAACTATCGGTTTTAACGATGAAGCCAGTTCCTCTTGCAAAAACCGCTGTTGCTCTCGGCTTAGCTTCTCGCTCGATGTGTCGAGGAAAATAAAGTTGTAATCCCCGAACTGTTGTGTGTAATAAAGAGCTTCGCTGCTGCATTCAAACGGCAGGTGGCTTCTCAGCGAATCCAATTTATCGTGGTTGCCGAGGATCAGTTGCCAATCGAAATATTTTATATCGTTAAAAAAATCGGGGTACATAGCGGGATTGCCGATATCGCCACCGATAACAAGTTTGCGGATGCCTCGCTGTTTCAGGTCGGACAATATATGTTTCCAATTGTCGAGCGGTGTTGCGCCTTTGTCCAAGATGTTTTTCTCGGAAAAGTGAAGATCCGTTACAAAGGCAATTTTATCCGCAGCTTTCATTCTGTCCAAGACCTTGACAATTGCTTTCGGAAAAATTCGCTGCTCCACCTCGTGCACTTTATCGGCTATGTCTTCCGGAGTATCGTCAAGATTTACATCAAAACATTCCTGTAAGATGGTTTCGCCTTCGTCAATCCCCGGAGTTACAAAGTGAACGGTAGCGCCACTTTGTGCTTCCGCAGCCTCTTTTACGGCGCGGTGCACATTCATCCCCCACATGCCTTTTCCGCCAAACTTGGGCAGCAATGCAGGATGAATATTGATGATTTTACCGTTCCATTGCTCACAAAACTCTCTGCTCAAAATCGAGAGAAATCCCGCCAAAACAATCAAATCCGTATCGGCCGGCAACTCGGCGTTCAACTGATGCGAAAAATTCTTGCCACGCGGAATAAAACGGTGAGGAATGCAGTGCAAACGCGCCCGTTCTTGTGCATAACAGTCGCGGTCGGTCACCACAAGACTGACTCGGGCACGCGGAATTTCGCCGCTGTCACAGGCATCGATGATTCTTTGCAGATTCGTTCCTGCCCCTGAAGCCAAGACCACTAGATTTCTCAAAACTCTATTTCAGTTGGATTTTCTCCTCGCCTTCCGTAATCTCACCGATTAAATAAGCGCCCTCGTCTGCCAGCAGATCCAAGCACTTCTCGGCGTGTTGCGCATCGATGACCAACACCATGCCCACGCCCATGTTGAATGTGCCGTACATTTCTTCGCGTGCGATATTTCCTCGCTTCTCCAATTCCAACATCACGCTCGGGATTTTGATTGTCGACGCATCGATATCGGCGCAAAGACCGTCGGGGATAATACGCGGAACATTTTCGATCAGACCGCCGCCAGTTATG
>RDDY01000169.1 GCA_003852805.1 Chryseobacterium sp. | reverse complement strand
TGGATCTGACGATATCGGGTTCTGCATATTGCCGATGCGGATCGGGCCTGTGTACGTCGGGGTCAAACTCCAGATCTTCCAGTTGAAGATAATCTACCTGCATGCCGGCCCTCAACGCTCCGTCGATATAAGCTTCAGCCAACGCAGCCGTATAACTGTTGTTTCGGGGGTGACCGAGGATGACCAAGACTTTCATCGGCAAAGGATTTAGATTAGCTCAGAGCGCAACTAAAATCGTGCTGCAAACGGCAGTTTTACTTTTTTCCGATAAAATGCCGGAATACCAGCCATTTGGTTTGGTAAAAATGTCGGAGCTGATGCTTGCCGCGCCTGCGCAGTGTTTCTCTCGCTTCGCCATAAAAAGCAAAGTGTGCGCGAACGATTGCCCAAGTGTGCGCGAAGCCGTCGGTAAAAAGGAAACGGACGCCTGCAATGCCGTCCAGCGTCAACCGTAAGAAAATGGTAGGGTAGGCGCGCGGCAATTCCATATTTTTGAGCATCATGCTCAGATTGTTGCGGAAATTCAGAAAGGTTTTCTGCGGACTCTGTTTGTTAAGGGTGCCGCCGCCCACATGATAAACCACTGAACGATGTGTGTAGCGGATTTTTCGGTCGAGATTGATCAGTCGCCAGCACAAGTCTATTTCTTCTTGATGGGCGAAAAACCGCTCGTCAAATCCTCCCGCATCATGAAAATCCTTCGCGCGGATGAACAAGCAACAACCCGATGCCCAGAAGATTTCAACCTCGTCATCGTACTGTCCGTTGTCGGTTTCCACTTCATCGAAGATTCGTCCGCGGCAATACGGATAAGCCAAATTGTCTATCAGTCCGCCCGCTGCGCCTGCAAACTCAAATTTAGTTCTATCGGCCCACGATAAAATTTTGGGCTGAACGGCTGCGGCTTCCGGATGTTTGATGAAAACATTGACAACGGGTTGTATCCAGCCAGGGGTTACTTCTACATCGGAATTTAGTAGACAATAAATGTCGGCATCGATCTGTTTCAGCCCGACATTGTACCCGCCTGCAAAACCGTAGTTCTTGTCGTTCCGAACGAGTTTTACCTCCGGAAAGTTCTCCGTTACAAAAGCGATCGAGTTATCGGAAGAAGCATTGTCGATAACATAGATATCGGCATCGGAACTGTGGGTAACTACCGACGGCAGAAATTTTCTTAGCCATTCTGCGCCGTTCCAGTTCAGTATTGCAATGGCTACTTTCATGATTTCAGAGCGTGTTGATATTTCCATCTACGGTGCGACCAAAGCCAGTTGTCGGGTCTTTTTCTGATGGTGTTCTCCAGCAGACCATGGAATTTATTTACCACTTCATACGGTTCAAATTTTTCTCCGTCGGGATAAATCCGATGATAGTTTACCTGATAATAACCGCGCTTTACCTTTTTCATATCACAGTAAACAAAGGCGAGATCTTTGCGCGTGCTGAGGCGGTCATATCCTGTAAAAGCCGGCGTGGATTGGTTCAAAAAATCTAAACCGTAGCGCACTTCCGAGGCGTGAGGGGTTTGGTCCGCCACAAACATATACGCCGAATTGCCGTCGTCGGGCGTTCTCATAATGCTGCGCACCACCTCACGCGCTTCCAGAGCTTCGTTACCAAAGCGGTTGCGGATGTACTTAATCCGTTCTTCCCAAAAATGGCTCTGCACACGGCGGTAAACCGGATGGCTGTGTTCTTGCGGCATCAATGTTGGCAACGCGTTTATCCACTCCCAATTGAACACGTGGCCGGCAAGCAAAATGATGTTCTTGTTCTCGGCTTTGCACTCGTAAAAAATATCACGGTTCAGGTGTTGCATGCGCACCAAAAGCTCGCGCTCGCTTATCGTGAATGCTTTTAAGGTTTCGACAATATAATCAAAGAAATTTCGGTAAAAGTCTCGGCTGATGCGTCTGATTTCTTCCTCGGTTTTATCGGGAAACGAATTGCGCAGATTTTCCAGCACAACCTTTTGTCTGTAATGAATGAACAAATGGTTCAACCCGAAAATTATATCGGAGAACAGATACAACACCGGCAGTGGCAGGCGCGAAAGCAGTAGGATGAAATTGAATAAAACTTTGTTCAAATCACAACGATTGGCAGCGCGAATTTACGCATTATCGCGCAGACCTTGCCGCCGCCTACAAACCGGTAATTTACTTGATTTATTTTTCTAAATTTGAAAATAAAATATTTAGATCCCAACAGATGAAAAAGATATCTCTGACAGCCTTGTTAACCGTGTCAGCTTTGTTTATCGGTGCCACCGCATACTCGCAAAGTACCGACAACGCCAACACCGCTGCCGTAGAAAAAGAGAGCAATGAGAAGGTCGGGCTGCCCAAACCTTACAACCCCACCGAAAACGCCGACGCAAAAATTGCCGAACTGGTAAAGCAGGCGCAGGGCGAGAATAAAAATATCATAATGCAGGCCGGTGGCAACTGGTGCATCTGGTGCCTGCGTTTCAATAATTTCGTGGAGACAACTCCTGAACTGAAGCAATTGGTCGACGACAATTATCTCTACTACCATCTGAACTATTCTCCCGAAAACAAGAACGAAAAAGTCTTCGCACGATACGGGAACCCGGGAGCTAAATTCGGTTATCCGGTCCTGATAGTTTTGGACAAGAACGGAAAGATGATTCATGTGCAAGAAACGGGTGGCTTGGAAGCCGGCAACGGCTACGACTTGGCGAAAGTCAAAGCGTTCTTTGAACAATGGAAACCCGAAGCATAACAGAACAGCCGCTGTAAAGAGCGGCTGTTAATCTTATACACCATGGAACTGCTGACCCTTCGGACTTTCACCGGCTTTGTAGACGCTCACCTACTCAAGACGAAACTGGAGAGCGAAGGCTTCGCGGTTTATATCTTTGACGAGAATATCAATACGGTTTTTCCGCTTTACAATAACGCCACAGGCGGAATAAAGCTGAAAGTCCGCTCGGAAGATTTCGACGCAGCCACGCAATTACTAAAAGAATTGGACGATCTGAAATACACCGACGATGCGGGCGAGCGGCTGAAATGTCCCAACTGCGGATCAGAGGATTTGTTCAGCGGCTTTAAATCTTTCCGCGGCGCCAAAGGTTTTTTCTCCATGTTGCTCTCGTTCTTGATGTTGGAATATCCCATCTATTACCGCACGGTCTATCGGTGCAAGAACTGTGATTTTGAATTCGAGAACTCCGAAGAACAGGATTCTAAAGCTTGAGATTACAGCAAGATGCGCCCGCCCTGAACAGGGAAATGATATTGAACATTTAGCGGATTGTCGCCCAAGAGTTGTTGCTTGATGAGAGAAATGTTGTTGCCGCCGGGTTTCAGGTGCGTCACGATGATCTTCAGGTCGGACAGATTTTTTCGCTTTGCCTCTTTGGCCAACTTTTGCAGCTCCTCATTCAAGAGTTTCGGTGTCAAATGCCCGAACAGCGCCGTTTCCGCACGACTGTTTTCAAAGGAGACTTCAATTAAAATTGCTTTCAGTTTTCCCGCTGCGTATAGCGGAGCAACCTCTTTCCATAAATGTTGCAGTCGGTCGCTTTTCTCCACGCGGTCGGCACCCGTATCGCCCAAATAAAGAACGGCCTCGTTTTCCTTATTTTGAATGAGCACTGCTGAACTTGAATAAGGGTTCACATGACTGAGGCGGAAAATCTTGCCACGCAGGGAAGTATTTTCGATATTGAAACTGTCGTCTTCTTTTACCCGACGGTAGGTATATTTCCCGATCGCAGGTTGCTCGCCCTCGTTTGCAAAATTGGACCAAGCATCGTTGGTAAAATATTTATCGCGCAAAATAGCAATGGTCGTAGGCAAGGCATAAATGGGTTTTGCGCCGTCGTCGGGCGAATTGATGACAAGACCGGAGAGATGATCCAAGTGGCCGTGCGAAATAAAATAGCCTTTGATGTAATCTTGCAACACGGTTTTGTTCGATACTTCAAAGATGCCATTCTCAATCGCCTTGTTGATTCCCGCTCTCAGCGTCCCCGCATCCAGGCTGATGTACTCATTTTTGCCGTGCTCGCCCAGCAGATAAGCGCTCAGGTTGCTTTCGTCACCGCCACCATATATCCCCAACGGTATCAGGTCAAAACTTTGCGCAGGCAGCAAACCCTGTACTGCAAAAGCCAACGGCAAAAGTGCATATTTCAGTTTCATGTTTGATTTTTCACAAAGATAAAACTTGTAATTTCAAACCGAAGAAAAGGGCGCGAAATAGAGCAGAGGCCGACTGTTTTTCGCATAAAAAAATCGTACTTTTGTGCCGAAATAAATTGAAAGTAAAAGATGAATACCTACAACAATCCGCTGGAAGAACGCTATTCTAGTGCGGAGATGCTGTTTAATTTTTCCCCCGACAATAAATTCAGGAATTGGCGGAAACTGTGGATTGCGCTGGCCGAGATAGAAAAAGAACTCGGTTTGGAAATCACCGACGAGCAGATTGCAGATCTGAAAGCCAATGCAGAGAATATAGATTACCAAAAAGCCGCCGAATACGAGAAACGTTTCCGCCATGACGTGATGGCGCACGTGCACACGTACGGAGATGCGGCGCCGGCGGCCAAAGGGATTATCCACCTCGGTGCTACGTCGGCGTTCGTGGGCGACAATACAGACCTGATCCAGATGCGCGACGGTCTGCTGATCCTCAGAAAGCAGATGGTAAACGTCATCAAGAAACTTTCGGACTTTGCTCTGCAATACAAAGATATGCCCACGCTGGGATTCACGCATTTTCAACCTGCACAACTGACAACGGTAGGCAAACGCGCAACGCTCTGGTTGCAGAGTTTGATTTTGGATTTTGAGGAGCTGGAATTCTTCTTGGAAACTCTGCGCTTCCGCGGTGTAAAAGGCACCACGGGTACTGCAGCAAGTTTCTTGGAGCTTTTCAACGGCGATTACAATAAAGTAAAAACCCTGGACAAAGAATTGTCCAAGCGTTTCGGTTTCGATAAAGTCTTCGGCGTTTCGGGTCAAACTTACGATAGAAAGCTCGATGCAAAAGTCACCGCATTGTTGTCGAACATTGCGCAGTCTGCGCACAAGTTCAGCAATGACCTGAGACTTTTGCAGAACTTGAAAGAAATAGAAGAGCCTTTCGAGAAAGACCAAATC
>RDDY01000238.1 GCA_003852805.1 Chryseobacterium sp. | reverse complement strand
GATTGTCTCGTTTGTAAAAATGTCTGTAGCGGCGCTTACCGGAAATTCTTCGGGGCCCGACGGCGAAACCGGAGCCTTGGAAATATAAAGTTTAATATCCTTTGTAGCGGCAGTTGCCACAATGCAACAGCCAAGACTGAGGAAAACAAAATTGTAGAATTTAAAATCGAGAAAATGGAAAAGATAAATTTGAAATTCAAGACCAATCTGAATTGCCAAAACTGCGTAAAAGCCGTAACCGAACCTCTTAACGGCTGCGTCGGCGAGGGAAACTGGCAGGTAGATACCAACCACGAAGACAGGGTGTTGCATGTCTTCGGAGATCAAAAAGTTACCAAAGAACAAGTGGTAGATGCGGTGAGAGACGCAGGCTTCGAGATCGAGCCGCTGGAGTAGAAATCGGCTTCCGGTACCGCTTTTGCAACCTTGACTCTCAAAAATAGAACATGCACAAATCAATGATTGCAGGCATTGCGTTCGCAGTAACCTTAAGCCTGACGCAATGCAAAGACACAGACAGCAAAATAGCGGCAGACAACGGCTTAACGAAGACAGAAAGCACAAATCCTAAAGTACCCGAAATAAAACGCTTGGACGTCAATTACCGCGGCTTGCCCATGAAGGGTAACGACTCCGTTCAGCGTGCCTTCCGCAAAGACTTTACAGGAGAGAAATTCAGAACAGTGCTGGCCTTGAACCGCATTGACGAGAATAATTTTTATACGGCCGATACTTTGGTGGTCCCCGACAAGTTCGCTGGCGACCTGTTGGCCTATTCGCCGTTTCCGTACACGGTCAGTTCCTTGAAAGATGTAGATAAAATCGCACTCTTCTCTTATCCCGTTCAAGCTTTTGCGGTATATGAAAGCGGAAAGCTGAAAAGATGGGGCCCGACGAGCATGGGCAGCAAACAGCATCCTACGCCTACCGGTTTGTTTTTCACCAATTGGAAAGGCGAAGAAGTCATCAGTACTTTTGACGATGAATGGCTGCTGAAATGGAACTTTAACATCGAGAATGACGAGGGCATCGGCTGGCATCAATACAATATGCCCGGTTACCCTGCCTCGCACTCTTGCTTGAGGCTTTTCGAGAGCGATGCCAAATGGATGTACGATTGGGCAGATCAATGGAAACTGAAAGACAAAGGCCAAACCGTTGAAGCCAAAGGCACACCTGTGATTGTCTACGGCAGTTATGACTTCGACGGCCGCAGGCCTTGGCTGAATCTGCTGAAGGACCCCAAAGCCAACGATATCAGTGAGCAGCAACTAAACGGGATTATCGAGCCTTACCTCTCAAAGATTAAGCAAGAACAGCAGAACAGCGAACAGCACCGCAACAGTGGCAACCGTACCTAAAACCGATGTAAGTGCGTATGGTAACGTGCGTACAAGGCCCGAAGGGCCGGCATCCAATAGCTCAGGCCGTAGGCCTGAGATTTGGTTCACGTGCATAGTTATATATTTCGATGCGCCGCACAAGGCCCGAATGGCCGTCATCCAATAGCTCAGGCCGTAGGCCTGAGATTTGGTTCGCGTGCAAAGTTATGTATTTCGATGCGGCGCGCAAGGCCCGAAGGGCCGCAATCCAATAGCTCAGGCCGTAGGCCTGAGATTTGTTCGCATGCAATAGTTATATATTTCGATGCGGCGCACAAGGCCCGAAGGGCGCAATCCAATAACTCAAGCCGTAGGCCGAGACTGAGAATCGGTTCATTTTTTCTCCAATGCCATAAAGGTGATCTCAGCAAATTTGCGCAACAACGCCATCTCGCGCAGCGCAAGTTTTTGTCCTACACGAGCTGCGGCATAAGTAAGAATAAGCAATAAAATGCTGACTACGGTTCCGATAATCGCCCAAGTATAAACCTCCATTTTCAAGCGGGAGGAAACGAACCAAAAGGAAGCAAAGGTCATCAATGCGGTAGCGAACAAGAAATAGAGGAACATGAAAAACGTCCATACCGCACTGCTCGGGCCGAAGACACCTCGGATGATGGTTCCCTGGTTTTCTCGGTTGCGTTCAAAGCGGACAGTCAGGCGCGGTTTCCAAAAATTGTCTTGCGCCGTTTCCACTTGTACGGTGCCCACTTCGGCGTTTACATTGCCGGTAAACTTTTTATGCAGACGCAGCCGTGTTTTCAGCCGCTGAGAACACTCGGTGGTAGAGTAGCGACTCTCCATGGTGAAACGCGGTCGGGTTCTGATACTTTGCAAACTCTCGCTCATACACTCGTAATTTGGTTATCAAAAGATAGTATTTTTTAGAATATCGAGAGACTTCGCCCGCTGCGTCAACACAAAAAATCCCGCAATATTGCTGCGGGATTTTGGTTTGAATTATAAGTCGGGACTAATACCTGTAATACTCGGGCTTGTAAGGGCCGTCAACCGTCACGCCGATATACTCGGCTTGTTCCGGAGAAAGGGTTTCCAACTCCACACTTAATTTCTTCAGGTGAAGTGCGGCAACCTTTTCATCCAGATGCTTCGGTAAAGTGTAAACCTTATTTTCGTACTCTTCGGATTTAGTCCAAAGTTCGATTTGTGCCAAAGTTTGGTTGCTGAAAGAATTTGACATCACAAACGATGGGTGACCGGTGGCGCAACCCAAGTTTACCAAACGGCCTTCTGCCAAGATGATGATCTCTTTGCCGTCAACATTGTAAACGTCCACTTGAGGTTTAATCTCAGTCTTGGTGTTGCCGTAGTTGTCGTTCAACCAAGCCATATCGATCTCGTTATCGAAATGTCCGATGTTACAGACGATGGCCTTGTCTTTCATCTTCTTGAAATGCTCGCCACGGACGATGCCGAAGTTACCGGTGGTGGTAATGATGATATCTGCGTTGTCAACCACGGTATCCAGTCTTTTTACCTCATAACCTTCCATCGCTGCCTGTAGTGCACAGATCGGGTCGATCTCAGTAACAGTAACGATGGAACCGGCACCGCGGAACGACGCTGCGGTACCTTTACCAACGTCGCCATAACCGCAAACCACCACGCGCTTGCCTGCCAGCATCACATCGGTTGCGCGACGGATAGCATCAACCGCAGACTCGCGGCAGCCGTATTTATTGTCGAATTTGGACTTGGTAACCGAATCGTTGATGTTGATGGCCGGAACGGCAAGTGTGCCGTTCTTCATTCTCTCGTACAAACGGTGAACGCCCGTAGTCGTTTCTTCTGACAGTCCGCGGATGTCCTTAGTTAATTCAGGATATTTATCGAACACCATATTGGTCAGGTCGCCGCCATCATCCAGAATCATGTTCAAAGGCTTGCGATCCTCGCCGAAAAATAAAGTCTGCTCTATGCACCAGTCGAATTCTTCCTCATTCATTCCTTTCCAAGCGTAAACCGGGATGCCGGCAGCTGCCATAGCCGCGGCGGCGTGATCCTGAGTGGAGAAAATATTGCACGAAGACCAGGTAACCTCAGCGCCCAGCGCCACAAGCGTTTCGATAAGAACTGCCGTTTGAATGGTCATGTGCAGACAGCCGGCAATGCGCGCGCCTTTCAGCGGCTGAGACGGACCGTACTCTTCACGGATCGCCATCAGGCCCGGCATTTCTGCTTCTGCCAGTTCTATCTCTTTGCGGCCCCAGTCGGCCAGTGAAATGTCCTTAACCTTGTAAGGAATGTATTGTGTTGTGGTATCCATAATGTTTTGATATTCAATGAACTCTTTTGTGGAAGATTAAAAAATAAACGAGTTCATTTAATTTTTGCAAATTTACGACCTTATATACGACTGACAAAATATGCCTTTATACAGGGATTTTACCGATTCGACTGCGCGCATCCTCGTTTGGGAATTTGATGAGCGCGAACCGTTGGATCCCCGAATTTTGTTGGAAGACGAGATGAGGGAAAAGTTTGCCTCGTTGCATCCGAAAAGGCAGGTTGAAGTATTGATGGTACGCCGAATGTTGAAGAAGCTTTGCCCAAACGATAAAATCCTTTACCGTGAGAACGGCGAGCCGTATTTGGCATCGGGCAAGGCTGAAATATCGGTAAGTCATTCGTTTCCGTTTGCGGCCTTGGCGGTTTCAACAAAGAGAATAGGCATTGATTTGGAGCGCATAAAACCCAAAATAGAAAGAATACGCCACAAGTTCATTCTGCACGAAGATGCTTTTATCGACGACGAAAACGCAGCCGAGTATCTGACGATTATTTGGTCGGTGAAGGAATCACTTTATAAACTGCACCATTCCAAATATTGGTCATTAAAGAAAAATTATGAGGTAATGCCGTTTATGCCGGTCGCGGAAATGTCGATCGATTGCCGCGTGTATGACGAGAATTTCTCCGACGACTTTACCGCAAAAGTCTACCGTTTCGCTGATTATTGTTTCGCGGTGACTTCACCCCGAAGCGCATCCAAACGTTGCAGCATCTTACGCTGTTCTTCTACCACACCGTAAATCAGTTCGAAAAGTTCATTGATGCTTTTTACTTCAGTAAGGCGGCTAATCCTGTTGGGATCGCGAAAGGTCTGGAACTCTTGCTCCTCCACCTCGCGACGACGTTTTTCCAGCATGGTTTCTATCTTTCGAAATCCTACTTTGTAGTATTGATAAGGTTCCAAATCTTCTTCAGAACAGCCTTCCACGCCTAATAATATTTGCATTTGGATGAACGATGTCATAATCATCTTCATCCAGTTTTCCGAGTCCACTTCCGGGTAAAGCTCGTCCTTTTGCGCGTACAGCGAGAGCGATGCGATATAGGCGGTGAGCAAGTGCGTGGTGTTTACCAGTTGATGAATGTCCTTCAGATTCGGCTGCTGATTCTTTGGGTCAGAGAGCATCCGCTGAAAATTGTCGGATAGATTGGCCAGGGAAATAATCGCGTCTTTCCTGCGCAGTTTAAAGGTCTCCAAGTCGGTCTTGGCCTTATTGGTCAGCAGCCGATAGACCGCGTGAAAATACGCCTTGTTGTCGTTTACGGCATTGATGATAAAGCTGCGGTTTTGGGTATATTCCCACACCGGAAATACAAAGAACGATACAGCAAAGGTAATCGCGCCACCAATGATGGTATCCACAATTCTGTCGCGGAAGATTACCTCAAAGTTTCCGGGCGTCAGAAAGTTAAATGTGATGAAAAGGTAAACCGTCATGAAGAAGACAGCCACCAAAT
>RDDY01000094.1 GCA_003852805.1 Chryseobacterium sp. | reverse complement strand
AAAATGTTTTCCGAAACTTTTAGGTGACCATTGATCGCAATGTATTGCAACCCTAAGGCACACCCTATTCGTTTTGCTTCGTCTGCCAAATTCTTTTCCTGATCCTCTGCGCTGCCCTCACGATTGTCATCGTTCGGGAGTGCAAAAGTAGAAAATTGAACCGAACGTGCAAGCGGAAATCGAAGTTATTTTTAACCCAAAAAGCTAAACGACTGACACTGTAAGGATTAAATTTTAGTCGAGTTGATTACGGAGATTGTCTGCGGTAGAAGTCCGCTCTAAATAGCTTTTTGCAATCCTGTATATTCCGTAACCTACCAGCGCGCCCAAGATATCCGCAACAATGTCCAAAAGTTCCAGCGAGCGGCCGTATCCCATTATGTCTTGTAAGATTTCGGTCAAAATTCCGTAGGCCAGCATCAACTGAACGAACATCAAAAAACGCAGGCGGGGAAACGCAAACAGCACGCAAACAGCCAAAAAACCGAAGATGCTGAAATGCATCAGCTTGTCGATGTGCGGAAACATGAACCAGTATTCCTTGTTTTCGACGCCCGGACGCAGGAGCATATAAGTGAGAAATGCCCAATAAATGGGCAAAACTACTCTGAAGATCTTCGTTAACCTATCCAATGATCGCCTGATAATCTTCTGCCGACAGCAGTTCTGATTGATCTGCGTCGTCAGCCATTTCAATCTTAATGATCCAACCCTTGCCGTACGGATCGCTGTTCAACAGTTCAGGCTCGTCTTCCAGTGCCTCATTGAACTCGATCACCTTACCGCTCAATGGCAGAAACAGATCAGATACGGTTTTTACGGCTTCAACAGAACCAAAAATTTCACCTGCGGAAAGATCGTCGTCCACGGTATCCACATCCACAAAAACAATATCGCCCAGCTCGCCCTGCGCATATTGCGTGATTCCCACTGTGGCAACGTTGCCTTCGATCTTTACCCACTCGTGATCCTTGGTGTACTTTAGTTCAGATGGTGTGCTCATTATTTGCTTTGTTTTAAATTTCCCAAATTTAACCTAAATACTCATTCGGTTCCAAAACCATATCAGAATCCCGGGCCGTTGAATGTGAATGTAGCCGTAAGCCCTGCCCGCAGCGTTGTCAACGGATAAGCTGTCGAGATTTTGTAAGACGACATCATTTGGTCGTAGAAGAAGCGCAGATTGAAGTTTTGCGACACATTGTAATCTGCCGAGAACCTTACCGACAACAGCCGTTGGCCTCCTGTCACCTGCGAATCGTCCTTCAGAATATTGGTTATACGCGTCAGGTTGTCGCGCAGGGCAAAATCTGCGCGCACGTTCAGATCACTCTTCAACGTTTTCGGCTTGCCACCGAACCTCATCTTAAGCCGTAGATCCTTCATTATATAACCTGCGCCTACCACATATTCCGTGCCCGAATCTTCGGTAAGCGTATGGTTGGCCAAGCCCAACAGGAACATTCTGTTTTTGTTGTACATGGCTCTTATTTGAACATTGTTGCGTAAGGTAAAATCTGCACCTATCAGCGGCGAGAAGTCTTCCGTATAAAGCACTTGACCGAAGATGTACGGATTGATACGATCTCCGTTGATATCCGTGCCGTAAGGTTTGTCATAGAAATCGATGTTCGACTGTATGCCCGTTGCTGTATAAGCGGAGTTATAAGCATGCATAATGTCGAGCTTGCTGAAGCGGCTGTTTATAAGAGGAATGTTCCGCAGGCCCGAGTAAGTGATCTTCCAATTGATCGCCGGGAAACGGACGCGCGTGGGTTCAGTCACCAAACCGCCTACCGGTTTTCCCTCTACCGCGGCTTGGAAGGCAGGCACCAGCACATAGCTGTTAGCCAAACTGTATCCTTCCGCAAAACCATCGGGCCTTGGCGGTCCGCCTGCCGCTACGGAAATCTGCTTGGCATTGGCAACCATATTTCTGTAAACCGCATCGCCGGATAAAAAGGCGGTGCCCAACATCAGGCTTGATCTGCTGTAGGTTATAAGATCATTGCCAAAAGAGAAATCAAAAAACGGCGTGGAAGGATCTGCGTCTACATTGAAGCCGCCCTGCACAAAGTTGCGTGTATAGGTGCGCAGCAGATTGAGGTCGACCATCAAATCATTGATCGGCTGAATCTGCACGCTGCCGTTCAGCGTTTGATTCTTCAGTTGCGTGTAAGGATCGTTCATCAATGACGACGTAGAGAGCCAGTTGTTCTCGATGGCAATTCTGCGGATGTCCGCTTGAGAACCGAGCAGGAATCCCGGTGTAGGTCCGCCGAGCGTTTGTCCCACGCCGAAAAAGTTAGGCGCAGAGAGCAACCCCGGCAGTGCCGTGCCGTTGTTCTCGTTAAAGGAAATGTTTACTTGTTTTACAGAGGTCAACGATGCCAGCACCGCCTGCACAGGCGTAAGCTTGTTCTTGAACTTGTATTTCTTGAAAGGCATGCGCTTCCTGGTCTTCTTTGCAAATCGTTGATTGTAAACATTGTTCAGAGAATCAATCTCCTGTCTGCGTGCCTGCTGTACAGAATCGATCTTTTGGAAATAGCGGAACTTACTGAAGAACGACGGTACGTTCGCACTGACCGTCAACACCTTTTCATTGGTATTCTGGGCAATATGGCCCAAGCTGCCCTCGGGGCTTGAAAGCAAAGCGGTAGACCGCGCGTTCCAATTGTACTGGAAAGCATAGCCTGCCTCTGCCGTAACAAAGTCCATAAACGGTATGAACTCAAACGGCAGTCGATAATTCAGCTGTACGCGGTGGTTGTACAAAACAGGGCGCCCCGCGCGGAACGGCTGCATAAAGACGGAGCGCTGAGACAGATCTTGCAAAGCAAAGTTATCGTTCAGCGTACGCGTGGTAGAGAAGATGTCCGCTTTCAGCGACTTGGTCAAATTGAAGCCGAGGTTGTACTGCCAGCCGAAATAGAAATTATTGTTCCTGATGGACGGAAAAGCAAGTCTGTTATTTCCGGCACTGAGGATTGCATCGATATTGCGATACTCCAACTCCGTGTAGGCACGGTCGATCTCCGTACGGAACGAAACTCTCGTGGGCACGGGATTAAAGTTGAACTCTTTTACCCAGCGCAGATTCTTCGCAGCCTTGGCCGTATCGCTTACAATATTTTTGAAAGGCTTCAGCACCCACGGCTTGAAGTTGTAATTGTAATCTATATATGCCTTCAGGCTTTGGCGATAATTCTTCTTCGTATAAACATCTCGGTAATAATCATCCGAGTACAATGCCGTTACCGCCAGATTTTCCACATCGTAAAAACGCTGAGGCTTCGCTGTGTTTGTCCTTTCCTTGTGCACATTCAGCAGGTTGACGCTGCGCTGCTGGCTGTAGGTGCGTGCTACTTTTTTAAGCTCGTCACGGTCGGGGTCTTTGTCGAAGAGGACATCGTTGTTGATGGGATTGTACTTAGGGTCTTCTGCGGATTGGCTGTAGTTGTAGTTGACGGGAATTTTCAAGCCAGACTTTTCCGGTAAGAATTTATCGACGTTGACCGTCGTATTTACATTGAACGCCGTCAGGCTGCTTTGGGCGCGCTCCACAGGTTTTTGATCGATGCCGCCAAAGCCGATGGACGAGTAAGAGCCGGCCGCATTGACCGTTGCAAAGTCGCCCAAGTTAAAATCTATACTGGCATTGCCGGCATAGCCGCCTTTGTTCTCAATGCCTTGCAGACGCAGCTCGTTTACCCAGAGAACAATGTCTTTTCTGATGGACGACTCGTTTCTGATACCCAACACAATGGTTGTGACATTTCCCAGACTCGGTCTGCCCTTTGTGATGATTCCCTTGTTGCCGTCGCCAAATTCAGGATCGCGGAAGCGTGTATCCAGCGGAACGCTTAGCTTGTCGCGCCTCAGTTTGGCATCTACCAAGCTACTGACATCCAGACGCACGGTGTTTTCTGCCGGCCAAATGTCAAACGGAGAATTGGCGGTGTTGGGCGTATACTTCAGCGTGGTTTCGTACTCGTAGTAATTGTCGGTGGCGTCACTGCCCAGGCGAATGAAAAACTTGGTATTGGCATCTACATAAGAAGCGCCGGGATTCAGCATATTCTCTGCGTGAACGAACAATTCCAGGTTACGATAGCGGCGCATATCCAGCGCTACATTTTTGAAAACACCTTTTGCTTCTTCGCCCAAGCTGCGGAACTTCATATAGAGAGACGCTTCATTTTGGCGTTGCGCTCCTGCGTTCCCGCTCAAGACTTGACGCTCGATGCCCGGGGGCAAAACATAAGGCGGCGCACCCAGACCGTTTTCTTCCAGATTGACGCTGCCCACATCAAAGCCCGAGTTGTCTACCAAGACGCTGCCCTCGTTCTGATTGGTACTGTTGGCAAAGTTTTTTGTATACTTTCTCCAATCCGAACGGACCAGATCGAGCGAGCCGAAGCGCAAAGTAGAAGTATCTTCAAAGCCCGTTACCAGCATTCGCATAAACCGGACATTGTTCAAGATCGACGGATCTGCAGCGCCCACACCTTCGTCATACTGAGCCACAGGCACGCGGAACAGGAACCATTTGACTTTGGAGCTTTGTCCGTTTTGGAAACGCACATTTACCTCCTTGGAATCAACGATAAAGTTTTTGCCGACGGCCAGATTATCCTTATCGAGGAGGATAGAATACTGGTTATAATCTTCGCTTTGGTCCAAGTTATAGTCGCGGTTCACGTCCTCGGCATCGGGCGTTTGCGTGGCCACTTCCATAGAATTTGCTTTGGAGTTGCCTTCGGGATTTCGGAAATAACGATAGCGTTCTGCAACGGAAGATGCCAGCGATGAGGGGAAAACATTGGACAACGGAAACACAAAATCATCTCCGGCAGGGTCACTTTTTTGTGTGACCGGATTGGTATAAGCATACCCAAATTTGGCAGCTTCTTGTTCGTTGTTCAAGCCATCGTAGCCCACGTCTTGCAATGTTCTTTCGGCAGCATCAGACGAGAAAGCATAAAGCACGGGCTGCTGATCGGGCTGGATGCCCCAGTTTGTCTCCGATGTTTTGGACGGTGTAGACGGTGTGGGCAGACCGTTCTCGTACTGCAACTTTCCGTCTTTCAAAACATCTTCGGACACATTTCCCAAATGCATCAAAAGGCGCGGAGCGGTAGCCGGAATGTTCCCGTCGGCATACGGATCTTGCATCCAAAACTCTACATATTCTATATTGGAT
>RDDY01000148.1 GCA_003852805.1 Chryseobacterium sp. | reverse complement strand
TAGAGCTCTACAACAATCGGGATTATGTCGGCGGTGAGCAGACTTTCATCAACACCTTCTACATTACTTATTACCCCAAGGAACGCGGGCCTTACAACTTCAACCCGAACCCCGAAAGTCTGCTCACCGGCGACATAATCCCGATTGTTGTAGAGCTCTCGGCTCTCCACCCGTCGCGACGCATGGTTGGAAAGCGATTGAGGAGAAATTCCCTCCGGCGCTTTTCCGCCGATGCCGTAGAAACGCGGATCGATATAGTACCACGACATCAGCGCTCGACCGTTGCCGTGCAGCAAATTATCGGTAAGGTTGGCTGTATTGAAAATTGCGTCGGGATTCTTTTCGGGCTTTGATGCCAGCGCCCATTGCGCCGGTTCTTTCAATGAGATCTTCGAAGTAGTCTGTTCAAAATCATCGATATAAGCCTGATCGTCAATGCCGCGGTTCTGTCCCGGCAAAAGATAAGCGGCCTCGGCTTTAAAATTGAGATGCGACGGTGCTTCCGTATTTACGAAAGGGATCTTGTCGGTAAGGCGGGTCAGGAATGGCAGCTCATTGTTGTACAAAATATTGAAGCCGAACATACTGTTGTTCACGGATTCATTGCCCAACTGCACTTTTTGCGTGAGCGGCCGCTCTGAATAGTTGACCGCCGTTACGCCGGCCAGTAAATGCTCGTTAAACTTCCTTTCGAGATTCAGACCTATGAAAGTCTTCCGCTGGGTGTTGAAGGTCAACTGATTCTCCAAGCTGATGTTGATTGCCTGTCCGGAGTTTTTCACTGCCTCATTGATGATGGTAACCGTTCCCAGCATATAGTCAACGGTAAAGTCTTGACCTTCTACCAATTGCTGACCGTTGGCGGTCACCTTAACGGAACCTTGCGGTACGTTGATGGCGCCCAACGGTATGCCGCTGCCGGTGGCACCTTTGAAACGACCTTCCATGGAATAGCGCAGCGCCAGCGAATTTTGAGACGCCACTTGCTTCTGTTGCGTATAAAGATCGTTGAAAACATATTTCGGGTCGCTGCTGCCCAAGACCGACTGCATGTAACTGCCGAAAGGTTGCGCCTTTGTAAACATGATCTTACCGTTCGGCGCGTCTACAGTGATTCCTTGTACAAAGTCAAAGATACCGTCGCCCAAGGTATTGCCGTTGTTTTGAACATCATTGCTCTGATTCAACCGGTCCCAGTTCAAGAGATTGAGCAGCGGCGTGTCCTGAACGGGAGTGTTCGGCAGATAATTGACGTTGCCGCTGACGGGATCACGGTAGTTCACATTCAGTACAAAACCGTCGCGCTCTATCTGATTGGCTTCCAGAGAATAAATGTTCTTCATCATCAGATCCCACATCGGCGATGCGGTTTTCACGCTGACGTTAGGCTTCAACACCTTGGTGATGAGAACAGGGCTTTCCTCCGAGAACTCGCCCACTTTGTACACGGTAGAAGATCCGTTGAGCGTGTACGAGTAAGAAACCGCCAAGAGTTGATTGTCGTTCAGGCGCTGGTTGAGCGAGATGTAACCCAACTGTGGGTGAAAAGTAAACTCGTTACTGCGCAAGCGGCGCGCTCTGCGGTTGAAGATAAACTGTTCGCCGTCGGAATACACTTCGGGTGTTCCGTTCGGCCCGGGAAAGCTTTGGCCTTTGATGGCGTTGTACGCGGTATTGGCGTCTCTGATGCCCGCGCCCAGTGCGGTTATTTGTTGGTAAAGCGTGCCGTTGTCAGGCAACGATCCCGATTCTCCCAAGTCCCGAATACCGAGGATACTCTTCTGGTCTTGCAGATTTGCCGAGCCTTGGTCTATCACCCAAGCCTCAATGCGTGTAATGTTGATTCGGGAATTGATCAGCGGATAATTCTCAAGCGCAGCATCATAATTGCGGAAGAAATATTGGCCGATGTAATAGTGCTGATTGTCCTCATAATCTATCGCGTTGATTTTGAAGGTGTTCATCACTCCGCCGCCCTGCACCACAATATTGCGCGCCTCGCCCTGTTGCTGCGAAAAAACTGCGGTACCGTAGGTTTTGCCCAGTTGAAACTCGGTTTTTAAACCAAACAAGGATTCGGAACCGCGGATCAATCCTGTGGAAAGCGGCATGTTCACATTACCGAATTCCACACGCTTGATGATCTTGTCCTCGCCCTCGGTAGCAGCCAAACCTTTCGTTTGAAGATCTTGCCACGTGCCTTTGGCTTGCCAGATCAGGTTGAGCTTATTTTCAAACGCAAAGCCACTTTGGGTATCGTAGTTGGCACGAAGTTGCAGATTCTTGCCCACCTTTCCCGTAATGCCCAACTGAATCCGTTGCTGAATGTTGATGGCGAAGCTGGTACGGTTCTGCGGCAGGATCAGCGGATTGTCGATCTTTTGATACAGCGCACCAAGATCAAATGAAGCGAAACCTTGCGGAATCAGTTCTATTTTATCGCCGCCGAAGATTGTCTCGAAAAGTTTGTTCCTGATGTTTACGCTGGGCAGCAATGATTTTGCGATGCTCTTTCCCGGATCTTTGCGGTGCAGCAAATCATTCTGTTCAGACTTTTCCCGATAGTATTTTCGCAATTTCTCGGCAAGAATATACTGCGAATACTCGGTGGGCGTCATAGCGATGGGCGGGCCCGTCACCACATTCCCGATCTTGGGATAAAGGAAATAAGTATTGGTGGCTACGTCATAAAACGCATCGTAGTAGGTAGGATCGGGGATGGTGTAATCTTTCCGAATGCTGATGCTGTCCAACGGCCGCTGTTGCGAAAACGCCAAAAAGCCTGAGACCAAGCCAACGAATATCATGGGTTTCAGCATAGACGGGCGGGGGCGCTTGTCCAAAATTGTTAAAGATTCTTTAAGATATGTTTCACTAATTCTTCTACCGTCAGCTCGGGATTTGCCTTTAATGCACGATCTACCATTTTCTCGGCCGTCCTGCGCGGAATCCCCAAAACTTCTACAGCAGATAACGCCTCGTCTTTTACTTTATTATTTGAAACGTCCGAAATGTTTTCTTCCGAAGCACCGAATTTCAGGACTTTGTCTTTAAGATCTACAATGATACGCTCGGCGGTTTTGGCACCGATGCCTTTAGCCTTTTGCAGTAGTGCGCTGTTACGCGAAACGATTGCCGAAGCAATGTCGGACAAGCTTAACGAAGAGAGTAAAATCAACGCAGAGACCGCACCCACGCCATTAACACTGATTAACAACCCGAACATCTCTTTTTCAGAAAGAGTGTTAAAGCCGTACAGCAGTTGCGCATCCTCTCTGTAAATAGGATGAATGTAGATAAAAGTCTCTTGTCCCGCCGTCA
Organism: Chryseobacterium sp.; assembly: GCA_003852805.1. Taxonomy (GTDB): domain Bacteria; phylum Bacteroidota; class Bacteroidia; order Flavobacteriales; family Weeksellaceae; genus Elizabethkingia. The sequence goes on along the minus strand of RDDY01000148.1, from coordinate 1,914 downwards.
ACTTGGCTGACGTCTGCAGGCTGATTCCTACATAATAGCCGACGCCGCTCGTCTCAACCACCGCATAAGTGGGTGTAAGCTCTTGCACTTTGCCGCGAAGCGAATAAATCATCTGTGAATAATAAGCTGCCAAATATAAACATTTCTCTTTCGGCACCGGAAATCAGGTTGGATTTGCAAGCACAAAAGCGTTGGCGAGAAGATTGTTTGATAGCATCGATGTTTCCGGTAAACGGTTTCACCTCACCGGGAAGACAATAAAAAAGCACGCCTCCGGGCGCGCTTTCTGCTATAATCTGTTGCAATTATTATCTGTCGCCTTGCTTGCGCTGAGCGTCCAATACGGCAATGGTTGCCAAGTTCACAATTTCGTCCACGCTGGAGCGCATCTGCAAAATATGCACGGATTGCTTCAACCCGAGCAGGACCGGCCCGACGGTCTGCGCCGCCTTCATGCCGCGTATGATTTTGTACGACAGATTGGAAGCTTCCAATGTCGGGAAGATCAACGTGTTTGCAGGTTTTGTTCCCAGTTTTGAAAACGGATAATCACTCAGATGATCGCTGTCCATGGCAAAGTCCGGCTGTATTTCGCCGTCCACAATCATATCGGGATATTCTTCGTGCAAGATCTTTACCGCCTTAGCCACCTTTTTAGAGGTTTCCGAAATTGCGGCAAAGTTCTCGAAGGACAACATGGCAAGTCTCGGCTCTATTGCCAGAGATTTTACAAATTGCTCTGTCATGCGCGCGATGTTGACCAATTCTTCCGCTGTCGGGTCTTGGATGATGGACGTATCTGCAAAGAAATACGGCTTGCGGTTGGACAAAATCATCATCATTGCCGAAACCTTATTTACTCCTTCTTCTTTGTCGATCACTTCCAGCACAGGCTTCAAGACGGAGGAATAGTTTTTTGAGTATCCTGTGATCAACGCATCGGTATCGCCGTGGGCCAGCATCAGCGGCGCAAAATAATCGCGATTTCTTACGTATTTTTTAGCCTTGTACTCGTTGATGCCTTTGCGGTTTCTGCGGTTCCACAGGGTCTCGCGGTATTTGCAACGGTTGTCTTGTTGGTCGTCTGCATTGGGGTCCACAATCGGTACATTCAGTCGGATGTCGTACTGCTTCATGGCCGCTTCTATCAACGCGCGTTCGCCCACCAATATGGGCTTTGCAATACCTTCTTCGTGCAAAATCTGCGCGGCTTTCAGCACATTGTATTCTTCGGCGTTTACCATGGCCACACGCTTCGGGTTTGCCTTGGCACGGTTTTGCATCATGCGCAGCAGCTTATCGTCTTTGCCCATGCGGTCCAGCAGATGATTCTCGTATGCGTTGAAATCATCGATCGGTCGATCGGCAATACCGCTTTCCATCGCTGCTTTTGCCACAGCCATCGAAACTTTTGTTACCAATCTGCCGTCGAAAGGTTTCGGGATAAAATAATCTCTGCCGAAGGTCAGGCTCTTCAGATTATAGGTAAGCACCACCATTTCGGGCACCGGTTCTTTCGCCAACTTGGCGATGGCGTATACAGCGGCCAACTTCATATCCTCGTTTATGCCGCGCGCCTGCACATCCATTGCTCCACGGAAGATGTAGGGGAAACCCAAAACGTTGTTCACTTGGTTAGGATAATCGCTGCGCCCGGTGGCCATGATGACGTCTTCGCGGGTTTCCATCGCCAAATTGTAATCTATCTCGGGATCGGGGTTTGCCAATGCAAAGACCACCGGATTATCCTCCATCGAAAGAAGCATTTCCGGAGTCATTACATTTCCTTTGCTCAGTCCCACAAAAACATCGGCACCGACCAAAGCTTCAGCCAAGGTATTTTTATCGGTCTCGGCAATGAAATCTATTTTTTCGGGAGTAAGATTCTCTCGCCGTTGGTTGATGACGCCTTTG
>RDDY01000302.1 GCA_003852805.1 Chryseobacterium sp. | reverse complement strand
AATATTCTATGAGGTTGTCCAAAGGTTTGCCGTCGTGGGTTACTTCTTTCATCGCGTTGTACAGGCTCCAACTGTACGTCATGTCAAAGGCTTTTTTGTGCAAGTCTCGGCTTTCCCATTCGGCGAGCATGAAGACGGGTTTTATCTCGTCCAATTCTTCACGCACGTTTTCCCAGAAATCGGTCGGAATAAAGCCTGCAACATCACAGCGATAACCGTCGATGTCGAATTCCCTTACCCAATATTTCAAAGCATCGGTCATGTATTTCCGCAGTTCGGGACGGTCGTAGTCAAAGTCGATGATGTCTACCCAGTCATACCAAGGCGTCGGCTGAAATTTCCCGCGACGGTCGTGGGAATACCAATGCGGATGCTCGGCTGCCAGCGGATTATCCCAGGCGGAATGGTTCGCCACCCAGTCAAGAATGACATACATTCCCATTTCATGAATCTTACCGATGAGGTGGCGCAGGTCTTCTGCGGTACCGAACTCAGGATTCACGCCATAATAATCTTTTACCGCGTAATAACTGCCGAGTTCGCCCTTGCGGTGCAGTTCACCGATCGGATGAATCGGCATCAACCAGAGGATATCGATGCCCATTTCTTTCAGCCGCGGAAGGTGTTCTTCAAACGCGCGAAAAGTTCCCTCGGGTGTGTATTGCCTGATATTGACTTCGTAAATGGTAGCGTTCTTGGACCATTCAGGATGTTTAAGTTCCACAAAAGGTTTCGGGAGGTAGCGTGTATCGATTTCTTGCGCGGCTATGCTGCAGCCTTGTATTATCAGCATAAAAAGTAAGATTATATGAAACGGTTTTCGGGCGGCAAATTGCGGACGAAGCTTTGCGTGGATAAACACCATCGGCGGACGGGCAATATCCGCGGATGGTTCTCGGTTCGAGTTAAACTGTCGTAAACAAAGCATTCTGGGTTCGCCGTTTTGCGGTATGATGCAAAATATCTTCCAAATTGCCGCCGGCTGTTTTGCGTAGAGCAACTCTGCCAAGACTCCAAACTTTGGCAGAGTTGTTATTTTGCAACATCGATTATTTCCGCGACAGACCGCTGTAGATCCGATCCAAATTGTATTGCAGATATTTCAGATAGGTGTCGCCGGGTGTGCCGCGTTTGCCCAATTCATCGCTCAAAATCGGATCCGGAAAAATCGGAACTCCCGTGCTTTCGGAAATGGTTTCCATCGGCCGACGGTCAACATTTGATTCCACAAACAGCACAGGCGGGCGGTTTGCTTGCACAAAGTTGATCGCGGATTTTATTTGTTCAGGCGTGCCGTTTTTATCGGTGTCTATCGCCCAGATAAACCCTTCTTTCAGACCGTAATCACTTGTCAAGTATTGAAATGCCTGTTCGCTCGCCATGAAGACGCGATCGGCTTCGGGCAAGGATTTGATCTTGTTTTTGTATTCATCATCCAGCTTCTGCAGTGCGGCAACATACCGTTGCGCCCTCGCTTCGTAATACGCGCTGTTCGCTTTGTCTATGGAGATCAGCGCGTTCTTGATGTTGGCGGCCATTACCATTCCGGCTTTCGGACTGATAAAAGCATGCGGATTGATTTCACGCGCGCCTCTTCGGTCGCCGATGTATTTCGGAGCGATGCCGTCTGTCACTGCAAATATTTTTGCGGAGGATATACCGACCGACTGTACCAGTTTCATCAGCCAACCGCTTTCACCACCTTCCAGATTTAAACCGTTATAAAAAAGTGCGTCGGCGCGGCTTGCAAGCTTTATATCGTCGGGCTTCGGTTCGTACTCGTGCGGTGCCATCCCCACGGGCACCAGATTATGAACCGCTACTTTATCGCCCCCAATCTCTGCTACCATATCGGAGAGAATGGAAAAGCTCGACACCACTTGGAGTTTGGCATTTCCGGAGGTGCTCTGTTGTTTGTCACTGCAAGAACACAGTCCGGCAAGCAACAGAATACCAAAGCAAAAAGTCGCTATTCTTTTTATCATGGACTAAATTTTAATTTTGAAATTTTCGTAGTCGATTGCTCAGAACGCCGTTTCGGGGCGAGAAAAAGAAGACCAGCAAAAAGAGCGACGCTGCCGTTAAAACAATGACCACACCCGACGGCAAATTGTAAGTGACGCTGAGAAACAGGCCGACAACGGCAGAAACTACGCCCAGCAGTGCCGAGATCCAAAGCATGTTTTTGAAGCTTTTCGTCAGTAAATACGCTGTGGCCGCAGGCGTAATCAGCATGGCGACGACGAGTATGGCACCGACCGTCTGCAATGAAACCACCGTCACCACCGTCAACATCGCCATTACCAGATAATTGATGAACTTGACCGGCAGCCCGCTGGCCTTTGCCATAACCGGGTCAAAACTTGTCAGCAGCATTTCTTTGTAAAACAGCACAATCAATAGTAAAACTGCTGCGACCACGCCGTAGGTCAGGATGCGTTCGCTGCTTTTTATGATCAAAACATTGCCGAAAAGAATATTGTTCAGGTCTATCGGCGATTGAATAACGCTGATCAGCAATATCCCGAGCGCCAGAAATGCCGAAAACACAATGCCGATGGACGTGTCACTTTTGATTTTGCTGTTCTCGCGGATGAATCCCATGCTCAAGGCGGCCAACAGTCCGAAAACCACGGCGCCGAAAAAGAAACTGATGCCGAGCATATACGAAACAGCCACACCCGGAATCACCGCATGCGAAATAGCATCGCCCATCAGCGACAGACCACGCAGCACGATAAAACAGCCGATGACGCCGCAGCCGATGCCGAGCGTAATCGACACAAATAGTGCGTCTTGTAGAAATTTGTATTGAGCGATGTCGCTAAAAAAGTCGGTAATTGCCATAGGTTAAAAGTTGATATGCTCGCTGAACATGTCGTAGGTTTGGGCGATGTTATTTTTGGTAAACACTTCGTCGACGGGGCCGTTTGCGATCAGCGCTCTGTTGATAAGAATCACCTCGTCAAAATAGTCGACCACGGTATCCAGATTATGGTGAACAACGAAAACGCTTTTGCCCGCCGCAGCCATAGCTTTCAGTAGTTGGATGACTGTCGCTTCATTCTGAATGTCCAGCCCGACGAAAGGCTCGTCCAAGAAAATAAGCTCGGCGTTCCGGACCAAAGCTCGGGCAATCAGTACCCTTTGAAACTGTCCACCCGAGAGTTCACCTATTTGTCGGTCTTTGAAATCCGACATTTGTACTTGATCCAAAGCTTTAAGCGCAGCAGTTTTCTCGGCCTTTCCGGGTTTCTTTAAAAAACCGAGAGCGGGGTAGGTGCCCATCAATACGCATTGAAATGCCGTAATCGGGAAGGTTTTATCTATGTTTTCTTTCTGTTCGAGATAGGCGGTTTTCTTCGCAAACTCTTTTATCGGCCGTCCGCGGAAAGTCACTTTTCCGGATGCAGGTGCAAGACCAAGAATCCCTTTCAGAAGCGATGATTTTCCCGAACCGCTCGGCCCCAGAATGCCGTAGACTTTACCTTCTTTCAAGTCAAGGTTGACGCCTTCCAGCGCACGGTAGCCACCGGGATAAATTACACTCAGATTTTCGACTTTCAGCATAGGATTGATTGAAGTAGAATGCAAAAATAATAAAGTTAGATTAAACTAACTCCACGACAAAAAATAAACCTTGAAACTTCCAAGGTTCACAATATTTAAAGAATCCGGTAGATCGGATATTGCCGATAAGTGGAGCTTTCAAAATACGGCGAATGGCGGTACAGCCAATCCAACTGCGCACGGCCGTCTTTTGCAAATGCGGCGTCGACGGATTTCTTCGCTTCGAATTCCCCGCGCAGTTTTGCATCGGTTTTCAGCAGTTCCGCAGCGGTATCTTCAAAGATGTAAGCAGAGTAATATTCTTTCTGATCCAGAATCGCATCAAAGAAATTCCAGTTCCAAAAAGAATCAGTCGCTTCGGGCTCCAGCGTTTCCAGCAGATATTTTACGCCATCTTGTTGGAGTGGAACCAGATAATCGCCGGCGCGGAATTTCTTCTGCAACCGCTGTTTGTCCACGTGGGTATCGTAGTGCAGATAATGCCCTTCAAACGGATTTTTCACCGTTTTAAAATCAGCAATTTTGTATGCTTCCACCGTAATTACTGTGTCGCGCTTCAACGGCTGTACGGCAATTTTATTCCGCTGAAGTTCTTCCAGCACACGGTGCTCAGATCTTGGAACCACGTAGTATTTCGGAATGCTTACGGTTGCCACCGCATCGGCAGAATTGAACACCTTTACCTTTTTGGTAAACGGCCGATTACGGTCGTAATACAACCTTGTTTGTCCGGAAATGTCGCTCGGTTTATAACGCGCTTCGTAACCGAGAAAATCTTTCATTTCATACTTCGTAGAATCGATTTTCCAGCGGATGCCGTACTGTTTTCCGGGCAAATATTCTTTCAGATTCTCGCGTCGCAGTTTCTTTATCTGTGCAGTATTTTCGTCCAGATTGCGCAGGCTGGTCAGCATATATTGATAAGTGGCATCCACACGCTGCGGATAAGGTTTCAGCATGTGGGTTTCTGTGGTTGTGCCCAAAGCGTTGAACAGCGTAGCATAGCCCGTAGAGTAGCGCGGACTGTCCTCGTAAGCCGCAAAACCGATGTCCGGCACATCGCCATGAATGTTCACATACTGCGTTGATTCGTAGCCATGCTTCTTCATCTCGTCTAGATTCCGACGCTGAAAACTGTTGTAGAAATAGTCGCCGAGCAGTTTTCCCACGCGCGCCTTAAAAGATGAAATATACGTAAACACATATTGATAATCGGCGCCGTTGCTCACATGGTTATCGATCATCACATCGGGTTGCAGCCACTGGTAAATCTCTTGGAAACTGCGCGCATTTTTGGTGTCGGCTTTTATGAAATCGCGGTTCAGATTTTGGTTGCGTGCATTGCCGCGAAAGCCGTATTGCTCGGGACCGTTTTGGTCGGCTCTGGAAAATGCGCCGCGGTTCTGCATGCCGCTCACATTGTAGGACGAAATCGCTGTCACCACCGTATTTTTAGGTGCCGTAATTCTGCCTTCCGCCAAGTCGCGCATCAGCATCATTGTCGCATCTATGCCGTCCGGTTCGCCCGGGTGGATGCCGTTCAACACAAATAAAACAGCCTTATCCTTCGGCAGTTTATCGATATTCTTCTCGGGAAACGGATTGTAGACCGCCACATAAATCGGATCTCCGTTATCGTCCCGACCTTTCGGCAAATATTGGATGTTCCGCGACTGCTTCGCCAGCGCCCTATAAAAAGAATTC
>RDDY01000264.1 GCA_003852805.1 Chryseobacterium sp. | reverse complement strand
TCATCGCTCTGCGTAAACAGTGTCGGCAAAGAGTTTCGGCCGAAGATAAACAGCAAGCCGGCAATCGTCATAAAAATAAACACCATTTTTATATTGTTGACGCCTACTTCGCGCAGACCTATAAAGTCTCGTTCACCCTGTTTCCTGCCAACCATGACCGTAGCCGCAACGCTGAAACCAATGCAGAGATTAAAGGTAAATGAAGCCATAGACAAGGTAATTTGGTGGGCGGCAATATCGGTAGCGCTGACCAAACCACAAATGAATGCGGCGGCCGCGAAAGCGCTGACCTCAAAGAACATCTGCAAAGCTGTTGGAAAACCTATCCGCAGCATATTGCGGAACACCCGCTTTTTAAAACTGTTGAGTTTCAGCGTAAAATCTTGGATATAACGCTTCGTGCGTTTGTCGCGTGAAAGCACCACGTATAAGAACACGAGCATGAAAATCCGCGAGATCAAGGTTGCCGTGGCAGAACCGCGTACACCCATGGCGGGCAGACCGAACATGCCTATGATCAGTATGTAATTGAGTGCAATATTGATGACGTTTGCAATAATCGTGGCCTTTGTCACGCCGATGGTAAACGATAAGCCTTCCGCAAATTCTCGATAGGTTTGGAAAACCATAAACGGAATCATACTGAAAGCCATGATGCTGAGAAACGCTGTGGTATCGGGCAAAATAGCTTCGGGCTGATCCAGATGGTAAAGTAGTGGCATTCCCGCGATGAGCACTGCCGTAAGCAATATCCCGACGGTCAGGTTGATAACAAAGCCGTGTCTGAAAACACTGTTGATCCTGCGGTGGTTCCCGCGTGAATCTGCTTCCGAAACCAACGGCGGAATGGCATACGAAAAGCCCAACGCAAAAACGAACAAAGCGATGAAAACGCTATTGCCCAAAGAAACGGCGGCCAACGCATCGGCGCCCAAAAGTTGTCCGACAATCATATTGTCGAAAAGGTTGACCGATACTTGGCCTACCTGCGTCAACATAACAGGTAACGCGAGTTTCAGAGAAGCTCGCGTATGGGTAGGGTTTAGAAATTTCATCGGTTACTTCTTTACAAAGTTGGCAACATCTTCCTCATTTACAGGATTGTCGCCCAAGATGATTAAGCGTTCCACAACATTGCGAAGCTCACGGATGTTTCCCGTCCACTCAAACTTTTGCAAGGCTTCTATGGCTGCAGGAGAAAATTCTTTTACGGCGCTGCCTTGCTCGTCAGCCACCATTTTTGCGAAATGTTCCACCAGCAACGGGATGTCTTCTTTGCGATCGTCCAACTTCGGAACTTTGATCTCAATCACCGATAGACGGTGGAAGAGGTCTTCACGGAATTTTCCGTCGGCAATTTCTCTTTGCAGATTCTTGTTGGTGGCAGCCACCACGCGCACATCTACCTTGATTTCTTTGTCGCTTCCCACGGGAGAAATCTTGCTTTCTTGCAACGCGCGCAGCACTTTGGCTTGCGCCACCAGGCTCATATCGCCAATCTCATCCAAGAAAATGGTGCCGTTGTTGGCCAGTTCAAACTTTCCTTGTTTGTCTTTGATCGCTCCGGTAAACGAACCTTTCACGTGACCGAAGAGTTCCGACTCGATCAATTCAGACGGAATAGCGGCACAGTTCACCTCGATCATCGGACCCTTTGCACGCTCGCTTTGTTCATGGATGGCGTGTGCCACCAGCTCTTTGCCCGCGCCGTTCGGGCCGGTGATCAAAACACGCGCGTCAGAGGGTGCAACCTTTACGATCATATCCTGAATCATGCCCAGCGCCGGCGACTTACCGATCATGCGGTATTTCTTGCTGATGCGGCGCTTCAGCTGCTTGTTCTCGTTCAAGAGAAGATTTTTCTGCTGCTCCAGATTCTTACGATCCAACGCGTTGCGTACGCTGGTGATCAAACGGTTCATGTCGAACGGTTTTTCTATAAAATCATACGCGCCGTTCTTCAGGCAAGAAACAGCCATATCGATATCGCCGTGGCCCGATATCATGATAAAGGTAAGGTCGGGCTTCAGCGCAAGTGCTTTCTCCAACAATTCGGTACCGGAAAGTTTCGGCATTTTTATGTCTGAGATAACCAGCGCAAAGTCGTTTTTCTCTATTTGTTTATATCCTTCCAAACCGTCGTCTGCCACAACAATTTCATAACCGTTGCATTCATCTTCCAAGATGTTGGCGAGTACGCCGCTGATGGCTTTTTCGTCTTCTACGATCAATATTTTCTGCATACTGCAAAGATAATTAATAAAGCGTAAAACTGTTGTTACGCTTGGGTTAACGGCTGCCAAAAATGGCCGAGCCGATCCGCACCGAAGTGGAGCCGCAATCAATTGCTGTTTTAAAATCGCCGCTCATGCCCATGGACAATGTCGAAAGCCGACCGTCTGTATTCAAATCGTCGTACAGTTTTTTCAGTTTGCCGAACTCTTGTCGCAGTTGTCCGTCGTCGTCCGTAAAAGTGGCCATTCCCATCAAACCCGTAATTTCCACATGAGGAAAAGCGCCGTTTTTCCAATCGCTGAAAATTGCCGCGGCTTCGGAAACAGTAAGCCCGTACTTACTGTCTTCCTCTGCAATTTTCACTTGCAGCAGCACCTTTATTTTACGGTTGATCTTTTCCGCTTGTTTTTCAATTTCGCTGAGCAGTTTCGCGGAATCCACACTTTCAATGGTATCGATGAATTCTATGATGTATTTCACCTTGTTGCGCTGCAGATGGCCGATAAGATGCCAGCGGATATCTGCGGGCAGTTGCGGTTGTTTTTCGATCAGTTCTTGCACTCGGTTTTCGCCGAAAATCCTTTGTCCGAGGTCATAAACTTCCTTGATTTTATTGTCAGGGTGCGTTTTTGAAACAGCCACCAAAGTCACCTGTGGCGGCAATTGTTGTGTAACGGCAGTAAATCGTTCTTCTACAGTCATTTTTAAATTCTATAATTGTGCACGCAGTTTTTTGGACAAGCCTTTTACGGTCTCATTATACGAATGTTCAATCAATTCCGAAATGAAACCGTGGGAGAGCGCTCCGTTGCAATGCACTGTATTCCAATGCTTTTTGTTCATGTGATAACCGGGAACAATCTCGGGATAACGTTCACGCAATTCCTCGGCGTAAGCGGGTTCGCATTTTAAATTCACCGTTAGATCCGCATGGTCTAACGGCAGCAGTGCGAAGATCTTTCCCAACACTTTGAAAACAAGCGTATCGGGACCGAACGGCATTTCTTCGGTTACGCCGTTGAAGTTTAGACAAATATTGCGAAGTTCTTCAATGTTCATTTTCGTCGATACGGTTGATTCTGTCTTTCACAAATTCGATTTGTGTCTTGCCGTGCGGCGTGGGATTTCCGTCTGAATCCAAACTCACCATAATTATTTTGTCGATGGAGATGATGGTCTGCAATGTCATCTTGTTGCGCACTTCGCAAGCCAGCGTAATCGACGTTCTTCCGAAGGCCGTCGCCGTCATGCCGATCTCGATGATGTCGCCTTCTTTGGCAGAATTGACAAAGTTGATCTCCGAGATGAACTTGGTCACACAGCGTGGATTCTCCAGTTGGATGATTGCATACAGAGCAGCTTCTTCATCGATCCATTGCAGCAGTCGGCCGCCGAACAACGACTGATTGGGATTTAAATCCTCGGGCTTGACCCATTTTCGTGCGCGAAATTTCATAAGATTATTTTACTCTAAAAATACGAAAACAAAATGTGACGCAACGCGACACAAATATGAAGGACTAATCAATAGTAACAGTCTATTAAACTCTCCTTTCGCGCGCAAACCTAAAAGTCCCATAATTTATATTATGTTAAATCGGAGCAGAACGGGCAACGGAAATCCGCTGCCTGATGTCTAATTATGTCCGATCTGCATTCTCTTTGCAAAGTCGGCGTTCAACGTTCCTTTCAGTTCCGGCCAAGATATCGGGATCAGAATATCGCCGGCGGCATACGCTGCAATTTCGTACGGACTGTAATGAAAATAAAGATTGTTGCGGTCAAAATAGAAATTTGTGGTCACCGGAATTTTGTCTACCAACAACATATCTTTCCGGGTATAGTTTTTAGACTCGGTTCCTTTGTCCAAGTTTTTCATCAACAATTCGCTGATTTTCTCTTCGGGCATCGCCGTTATATCGGTCAATAACATACGCTTGTTATTCTCCAAATCGAAGGTTTTCTCGGTAAAGAAATAATTTCCGTGCGCACCGCCTGTATAAGCATCCGCAGAATATTCTATCGCCAAGTATCCGTTTTCATGGTATTTGACTTCCATCTTGTTGGAGTTGTACCACGTCTGCGCAAACGACGGCGACTGCATGCCTTGCAGTTCTTTCTTCGTTTGGTCAAAATATTCCTGTTGGGTTTGCTTCAAAAAAGATTGCAAAGTTTCACGGTTGTATTCGCCGAACGGTGATGTTTTCTGCGGTGCGCTCGCAGCAAACGAGAAGCCGTTCAGCTGATCTGCGAACGTCAAGTAAATGCTGTCTTGCAACGCTTTGTCTTTGATTTCGGGGAAATACAACATTTTGGCGCGAAACTGCATGGTGACTTTATCACTTACTCTCACGGAATCATTCACCATCAAGGAATCGATGGTTTTTACCTGCGCGGTATTTTCACTTGAAGTCGTTGTCTTAACTGTGGTGTTCTCTTTTTGGGTGCATGACGCCAGCGCAATCATTGCCGCGCCCAGCAAAACAGGAATATTTTTCATAATCTATATTTGGTTTAAAGATAAAAAAACTGCCCGAAGGCAGTTCTCATTTTATACATCAATTTTCGCGTAGACCGCGTTTCGCTCGATAAAATCGCGGCGTGGCGGTACTTCATCGCCCATCAACATAGAGAATACATTGTCTGCCGCAGCGAAGTTTTCTATGGTCACTTGCTTCAGGATTCTGTTTTCGGGATTGAGTGTTGTGTCCCAAAGTTGTTCAGGATTCATTTCTCCTAGACCTTTGTAGCGCTGCACTTCCACTCCTTTGCCGTCGGCCGACATCTCCAACGTCTTCTCCTCACGCTCTTTGTCGTTCCAAGCGTAGACTTTTTTATTGCCTTTTTTCAAAAGATAAAGCGGTGGCGACGCGATGTAAACGTAACCGTTCTCGATGAGTTCTTTCATGTAACGGAAGAAGAATGTGAGGATCAGTGTCGAGATGTGCGAGCCGTCGATATCGGCGTCGGTCATGATCACGATCTTATGGTAACGCAGTTTGCTCATATTTAGCGCCTTGCTGTCTTCCTCGGTCCCAACGCTTACGCCAAGCGCCGTGTAGATATTCTTG
>RDDY01000183.1 GCA_003852805.1 Chryseobacterium sp. | reverse complement strand
TACTCGCAGCTCATTAAACAGGAAAATCTGCGGATGAAAAAGCAGGTAGAAAATGTGCTGAACATGTCAAAGCTGGAGCGTAACGAAATGAAGCTTTTCTTGAAAACGGCCAACGTACGACAGCTTATAAAAGACATAGCGGCATCATTTCGCCTGATTGTAGAAGAGCGCGGCGGCAAGATTACCGAGAAACTCGATGCCGAGAAGTATACCTTTAAAGTAGACGAGTTTCATCTTTCCAACGCATTGGTCAATCTGTTGGACAACGCCAACAAATATTCGCCCGAGCATCCCGACATTACCATTACCACACGCAACGAGGGGAATTACTACGTAGTGGAAATTGCCGATAAAGGCATGGGAATGGCAGCGGAAAACCGGAACAAGATTTTTGAAAAGTTCTTTAGGGAAGAGACGGGAAACATCCATAACGTTAAAGGTCAAGGCCTTGGTCTCTCTTATGTAAAGAAAATTGTAGAGCTGCACCACGGGCAGATTCTTGTGGATTCCATTAAAGACAAAGGCAGCACTTTTACCATAAAACTGCCGATGAATGTTTAACCTTTAAAACCGAAAAACAAATAATATGAATAACAGAATCCTCCTCGTAGAAGATGATCAGAGTTTCGGCGCGGTGCTGAAGGATTATCTCACGATGAATAATTTTGATGTAACCTTAGCCACCGATGGCGAGCAAGGTCTGAAAGAATTTACCGAGAACGATTACGATATCTGCATCTTCGATGTGATGATGCCTAAGAAAGACGGCTTCTCACTGGCAGAAGATGTAAAGAAAATCGACAAAAACACACCGATCATTTTCTTAACGGCAAGGAACCTTCGCGAAGATATCCTGAAAGGCTATCAGATCGGTGCAGATGATTACATCACAAAGCCCTTTGATACAGAGCTCTTGCTTTATAAGATTAAAGCGATACTTCAACGCAGTACCAATATTGAGGACGAAGAACAAGAGCAATTTAAGATCAGCAATATTTACTTCGATTCCATGCTGCGGCAGTTGCGTGTGCACGATCAGGAATATAAACTGTCACCGAAGGAAAACGAACTGCTGAAACTGTTGTGCTTGCACCGCAACGACTTTATGCCGCGCGATTTAGCACTGAGAAAAATTTGGAAAAAAGAGAACTATTTCACCGCGCGGAGTATGGACGTGTACATTGCAAAACTGCGTAAGCTGCTGCGTGATGATGAAGGCTTGGAAATCATCAACGTTCACGGCGAAGGTTTCCGACTGTTGGTGAAGAACTGACGGATTGTAAAGGCTGAAAAATAAGGGCCGCATTCATCAGAATGCGGCCCTTGTTATTTTGGTTGCGCAGCTTATTTGGCTTCTGCACAGAAAATTCTGTAAGGAATCAAAATGGCGCCGGGATACGCCGAGCGTACCTGTCTAAGATCCGCCGAGCCGCTTTCTCTTGTAAAGAAGCTGCCTGCCAATACCTTATAGTTGGGGCGGAGCAAGGCGTCCATTTCCACCCTTAGCCCCGGGAATCGTTGTCTGACGGCCAAGCCTATTTTATTTGCTTCCTCACGGCTTTTCACTACCGCTACTTGGATTTTGAAGCCCATCAGTTTGGGGTTGCGCGCGCAGATTTCCGCCGTGGTCATTGCGCGCGGAGCGGTTGTTGTGCTGCCTGTAGATGTGCGGGGCGGTGTGTCCGGTACCTGCGTTGCGGCTGTGGAAGTGCCAACGTTTGTTTTACAGACTTGGCTTTCCAAGAGGTTTGCCAGACGGTTGTCCATCGTGAAACTGACGCTGTTGTTCCCCAAACTGTCGGTTTTGGTTACCACATTTTGTGCACCGAGAGTCACGGAGATAAAAAAGCTGAGAAACAACGGCAATATTTTCACGTATTTCATACCGAGAATAGATTTTTGCAAAGGTAAAACAATTTTAAACGGCTTGCCACACGGTAATTTAGAACAGTTATAAATTGGTTGAAAATGACCTTTAGCAGAAAGGCCGCTCCGTTAATGTTGTGTTAAAATGCTATTTTTGCCCAATTGAATGATATGTATCAAGAATTATTAACCCAAGATTAATTCAATGATTAATTGGAGAAAGCATTACAAGAAAGGGCTGATTGCATTTAGTTTACTGCTGTCAACCGGTGCTTATGTCACGGCGCAAGAGGCCCAGGGCGACCCGCAAAAGGGCATGGAGCTGTTCAAGGCTAATTGTACCGCCTGTCACCAGCTGGACAAGCAAGTGATCGGGCCGCCATTGGCCGGTGTGGTGCAACGTGTGCAGGATGAAGCCGGAAAAGATGTTGCGTGGCTGCACAGCTGGATAAAGGATAACAAAGCGTTGCGCGAATCAGGTGATGCCTACGCCAATGAGCTTTTCGAGAAATACAACAAGGTTGAGATGACTCCGTTCCCGAATCTCTCGGATCAGGACATCGACGATATCTTGGCGTACACCACCAACCCGCCGACAGAAGAGCCGAAGGCTGCTGAAGGCGCCGCAGCCGGTACCGATACGTCAGGTGCCACCGGCGGCAGTGTGGGTAACGAGACGCACACATCCACCATTGTTCTCATTGCGCTTCTCGCCATCGTAGGATTGCTGATTTGGGTATTGGTAAAACTGAGAGAGCTTGTAAAACTAAACCAAAATGAAGAGCTGAACGAGCTGAATGCCACGCGCATCAAATCTTTCAGCGAGCTTTACAGAAAATACAACTACGTGGGCAAGGCGCTGCTGGGCGTATTGGTCATTCTGGCCACCTACGGTATTTGGAACTGGTTGATGGGCATCGGTGTTTACCGCGGATACAAACCCGATCAACCGATTTACTTCTCGCACAAGATTCACGCGGGCATCAACAAGATCGACTGCCAGCTTTGCCACTCGGGTGCCAAGTACGGAAAGGTCTCAGAGATCCCGTCCATGAACGTTTGTATGAATTGTCACCGCAGCATTTCAGAATATACAGGTGAATATCTGGAGCCGGGAATGACGCGCGAAGATTATACCAACGAGATCAAGAAAATCTACGCACACGTAGGCTGGGATGAAAGCAAGCAGCAGTACATACCGGGTAAAGAAACGCCGGTAGAGTGGGTGCGCATCCACAACATGCCTGACTTTGTTTACTTCAACCACTCTCAGCACGTTGTAGCCGGTGAGCAGGCAATTATCAATTCATTCAACAAGAAGAACCCTAACGACCAGATCGATGTGGTGTGTAAGGCTTGCCACGGCAAGATAGATACCATGAATGTGGTGCGTATGGCCAATGACTTTACCATGGGCTGGTGTATAGAGTGTCACAGAACCACAGAAGTAGACATGAACAATACTTACAACAAAGAGTATTTCGAGAAGCTGCACGAGAAGCTGAAGAAGCAGTACGGTGAAGGCACCAAGATTACTGTTGACGCCATCGGTGGTATCGAGTGTGGTAAATGTCATTATTAATCAAACGAAAATCAGAAGTATCAAATGGCTTCAAACAAAATACATTTCAGAAGTATTCACGAATTAAAGGACCAGTCGCTCAATGCAAAGCTGGCCCAAAAGGAATTCGCCGAAGAACTGCCGGTAGATGAATTTTTGGGCGACGAGGAAAAGATGAACAACTCATCTACCTCGCGCAGAGATTTCTTAAAGCTCTTGGGGTTTTCCACCGCAGCCGTAACCTTGGCCGCTTGTGAGGCACCGGTAATCAAGACCATTCCTTACGTTGTCAAGCCGCATGAGATTATTCCGGGCATACCGAATTACTATGCGACGACCCTTTTTGACGGCTTTGACTTCTCAGGCGTTTTGGTGAAAACACGCGAAGGCCGTCCTATAAAGATCGAAGCAAACCCGGCAGCAGGAGCATTGGGACGAAACAGCTCTCGTATCCAAGCGAGCGTTCTGTCGCTTTACGATAACGATAAACTGAAGCAACCAAAACTGAACGGCAAAGACAGCACTTTTGATGCGCTGGACGATTATGTTCTCAAAGGTTTGGGCGAAGCTCAGGCGGCCAACAAGAGAATTGTGGTTCTGTCGCACTCACTGCCCAGCCCTACATTCAAAAAACTGTTTGCTGATTTCAAAGCAAAATATCCTGCGGCCGAACTGATAACCTATGATGCGTATCCGTACGCGGCTGCGCTGGATGCTGCGCAAGAGGTTTTCGGTACCAGAGCCTTGCCGGTCTACGACCTGAGCAATACGCAATTGGTGGTTTCTTTCCAAGCAGATTTCTTGGGAGACTATAACGGTGGCGGACTGGAGGCTTCCTACGCAGATGCACGCGTTCCGGGGCCGAACATGCTTCGTCACATTCAGGTAGAATCCAACCTGTCTATGACCGGTGCAAATGCCGATACTCGTTTCATGCAAAAGCCATCCGAGGTTTATAAGACCTTGGTAGAGGTGTACAACGGCTTAAACGGCGGAACGTCAAACCAAGTGGCGGCCGGCATTGTGAAAGAATTGCAAGCGAAAGGCGCCAATGCTGTGGTGTTTGCCGACGGCTCGCGCGGTGCGCAAGTTCTCGCACACTTGATCAACCAACGACTGGGGTCGAATGCCTTCACCGGAAGAGCAAACTACACCAAAGAATTTGATGGTGCGCGTTACAATGAATTCCTGAGCTGGCTGCAAGGCGGACAGGTAGGCGTTTTGATTGCCAACAATATCGATCCGTTCTACTCTTCTCGTCAAGCGGCTCAACTGAAGCCTTTGTTCGAGCGCGTTCCGTATCTGATCAGCTTCGCCGACAAGTATAACGAATTGGCGAAAACAGCAAAGGCGGTTATTCCGGTAACTCACTGGCTCGAAGCTTGGGGCGACCTGATGCCTGAAACGGGCGCCTATATGCTGATGCAGCCGACGATTCAGAAGATTTACAAATCTCGCCAAGCGGAAGAATCTCTGTTGGTATGGATCAACGGCAAAGGCAGCGAAGCCAACAACTATTATGATTATCTGAAAGCCAATGCCGCCACCATGATCGGCGGACAGTCTTTCAATCAAGCTTTATACAACGGTTTTGTTTCTACCGGCGCAGGCGCAGGCTTGGCATATGCAGGAGGCGATGCCGGAAGAGCCATCGCAGAATTGCAGGCTTTCCGTCCGTCTGAGATGGAACTGGTGCTGAACCTGAAACCGTCAATGGGCGACGGTACCCAAGCCAACAACCCTTGGCTGCAAGAGTTGCCCGATCCTATTTCCCGACTTTCTTGGGACAATTACCTGACGATTTCTCCTGCGGATGCCGAGCGTCTGGGTCTGAAAAATGATCTGAACGGAAGAATGCAGTTGAACGGTTCACGCGTAAACCTTACTGCCAACGGCGTAACGTTGAAAGAAGT
>RDDY01000060.1 GCA_003852805.1 Chryseobacterium sp. | reverse complement strand
TCATGCGCCGGTGCACGAGCAATTCCGCTTTTGCTTGTAATTTGGCTCCACACGCGTTATGTGGGTTGCTTGCCGAATTGAGGACGAAAACAGCAGTTGCGGTTTGGTTGCTATCTACTGTTTCGGATAACTGATGTCTATTCCGGAAACTGCTGTTAAACCGGCACGGCAGCTAATGCAGTAATTGTCTAAGGCTCTTCGCGGTGCACAGATTCAGGTGAGAATGCGGGCGTACATACGGCGATGTACTCGCAATCAGAATCAAAAGGATTGCTGTAACGCACACGTGCCCCTTTATTCACCAAGATGCTTTCACCGGCTTGCAGCACCACCGTATCGCCGTCGATTTCTATTTGTTTCTTTCCCGAGACAATCAGTGTGAATTCATCGAAATCGGGAGTTTGATGAGGTTCTGACCACCCCGGCGGCGCAACCATCCGGGCGATCGATATTTGCGGCGTGTTCATCGAGTCCCCCCAGTGCTCCTGAATTAGTTTGTCTTCCGTCGTGGGCACGGTAAACGGTGATTTTTGTATTCGATAGTTCTTCATTTCTTGCTTTTTTCCCAATCGCTTTTCATGATTTCGTATTCGTAATTGTGGCGCTCCGGTTCGCCGAAGTAAGCAATGTTCAACTCGCCTGTTTTCCGCGCCGGCAGTTTTGCCATAGCTTTTTGCGAACGGTAGTTTTCTGCGCCGATATGAAAATAAACCGCACCCACGAAATCGAAAATATAATCCAGCATCAATTTTTTAGCCGATGCATTTAAACCTTTGCCCCAAAATTCGCGCGCGTAAAAAGTATAACCTATAAAAATGCTGTGCTTATTGGCATCGTAATCGTAAAAGCGTGTGCATCCGACGATTTTACCGGTTGCTTTTTCGATGACTTTAGAGGCGCCTCCACTCTTCAAAGCACCGTGAAAAAAGTTACGGAAAACATCTTCCTTATAACGGTCCTTGTTCGGGTGCTGCTCCCAAACCTGCGGATCGGAAGCGGCTGCATACACTTCCCGAAAGTCCGCTTCGTGAAGAGGCTCCAACCGCACTCTATCGTCTTCAAGGAAAGGCTGTAAATTCATCTGTTTTTTTCCGTTATCGATCGGCGTTGCAATTGTTCAATGCGTTCCAGCAGTTCACCGGTTCCGGGACCGATAACCTTTGAATTCTTGACAATTTCGTGTGCCGGTATAAATTGTATCGCACTTTCCGCAGCGCCTTCTTCACGCTGCCATTGCCCGAGCTGCTCGGCTGAACTCAAGAAAACAATGTTGCCTAAGCCAGCCCAAGCGTGCGCCGCAGAACACATGGGGCAATGCTCGCCGCTCGTGTACATTGTGGCTTGGGCACGCTCCTTTTCTGTCAAATTCTTTACCGCCCACGCTGCTAAATCATACTCGGGATGACGGAGTACATTATCGGTATTCGCATGATTTCTTGCTTCGGCAATAATTTCACCGTCGGCGTTTACCAAAACAGAACCGAACGGCTCGTCTCCGGCCTCCAATGCTTCTTCGGCCAATTCCACACACTGGCCCAGGTACTTGTAATCCTGTTCTGTCAATTTGCTTTCCATATCATACATGACAACGGCGCAGCTCAGATACCGATTCCGCCTATAATTTGTAACTCTTGTTCTTTCTTCGGCAGACCGTCAAGCAACGGCATTGCTTTGCTGATAAGTTCTCGAACGCCTTCAACATTCAACGATTGGTCATGATGCTCTTTGCTTTCCCAGATCTCGGTCACATAAACCGCATTCGGGTCGTTGTCATCTTTACCAAGAATATACAGTTTGCACCCTTCGGCCGTTTTCATCAACTGCGCCGCATCCGATAAAATATCGGCAAGCTCCTCTGCTTGGCTCGTCTGCGCCGTCAATTTTCCTTGAAGTAAATACATAATTATGCTTTGGTTAAAGTTATTGAAATAATTAAAACCGCAATATTTCTAACAATAAAACAATAGAAACGACCGATCAGAACAAGCTTTGAATATTCTCCAAATCCAACAACGCTCTTTTTCTGCTAAGACCGCCGGCGTAACCTGTCAATTTCCCGTTGCTGCCAACAATGCGATGGCACGGAACCAGCAACATGATTTTGTTGGACGCGTTGGCATTCGCCACCGCGCGAACGGCCGCCGGCATACCGATGCGCATCGCCAAGTCGCCGTAGGAAATTCGTTCGCCATAGTTCGTCCGTTGCAGTTCTGACCAGACTTTATTCTGAAAATCCGTTCCTGTCTGTTGTACGGGCAGATCAAACTCTCGCCGACTGCCGGAGAAATACTCTGTCAAACGCAACTGCAACTCGTGGAACAGCCGGTGCTCTCCTCGATGTGGCACTATTCCAAATTGGTTACCGATAAAACTGATTTGCTCGTCAAGTTTCGGGCAATCGCAAAATTCCAGCAATACAATTGCGTTGTCTGTGGCGAGACACTTCATACCGCCGAGCGGCGAATGTAGATCGGCCATGTACAATTGTGCATTCATCTCGGCAATTTAACAAAAAACAGTCGACGAATTGCCGACTGTTTATTCAATAAAAACGATAAGTTTTACATCACTTCCATCTTGAAGCTCATGCTTTCAATGACATTTAAAATGGCTTCCACTGTGTCCATCGAGGTCAGACACGGAACGCCGTTTTCCACTGAAGTTCTTCGGATTTGGAAACCGTCGCGTTCGGATTGCTTTCCTTTCGTCATGGTGTTGACCACATACTGCACTTTGCCTTTGTGAATCAGGTCGATAAGGTTGACCTCGGGATTTTCTTCGATTTTGTAACCGACTTTCGTTTTGATCCCTTGGTCTTGGAAATACTTGGCGGTTCCTTCCGTTGCCCAAATCCTGAAACCGAGTTCGGCAAAACGCGCTGCCAAAGTTGACGCTTCTTCTTTGTGCTTGTCGGCCACGGTAAACAGTATGGCACCGTGCAACGGCACTTTTTGACCGGCAGCGACCAAACCTTTGTAGAGCGCTTTCTCCAAGGTAGAATCCTTGCCCATCACCTCGCCTGTTGACTTCATTTCGGGGCCGAGCGAGACATCCACTTTGGTTAGTTTATTAAATGAGAACACCGGGACTTTTACGAAGATGCCGTCCTTCTCCGGCACCAGACCGTTTTGGTAACCCAAGTCTTTTAACTTGGCTCCGAGAATGGCTTTCGTCGCC
The DNA here is from genome assembly GCA_003852805.1 of Chryseobacterium sp. Classification (GTDB taxonomy): domain Bacteria; phylum Bacteroidota; class Bacteroidia; order Flavobacteriales; family Weeksellaceae; genus Elizabethkingia. Next base: position 2,185 of record RDDY01000060.1, on the reverse strand, counting down.
AGATTAGCCATCGGCACTCCGGTAATCTTGCTGAGGAACGGCACGGTGCGGCTGGCGCGCGGATTTACCTCAATGACATAAACCTCGCCGCCGAACAGCACATACTGAATATTCATCAGACCGACGACGTTCAGGCCCTTTGCGAGACGCTGCGTATAATCCACAAGTCGTTCGATTTCTCCCGCCGTAATATTCTGAGGCGGATAGACGGCGATCGAGTCGCCCGAGTGTACGCCTGCACGCTCGATGTGTTCCATGATGCCGGGAATGATGACCGTTTCGCCGTCAGAAATAGCGTCCACCTCCACTTCTTTGCCAATCAAATAACGGTCGATGAGAACGGGCTGATCGGGGTTGACATCGACAGCCGATTCCATGTAATGCGACAATTCCTTGTCGTTATAAACAATTTCCATGGCGCGGCCGCCCAAAACATAACTCGGCCGAACCAGAACCGGAAAGCCGATTTCATGAGCGATTTCCAAAGCCTCGTCGCGTGAGAAGCAGGTCTTGCCCAACGGCTGCGGAATGCCTAACTCGCGCAGTGCTGCTTCAAATTTATTGCGGTTCTCGGCGCGGTCCAAATCTTCCAGCGAGGTTCCGAGGATTTTTACGCCGTGGGCTGCCAGTTTATCCGCCAGGTTAATTGCCGTTTGACCGCCGAACTGAACGATGACGCCTTTGGGCTTTTCGAGTTCGATGATGTTCATCACATCTTCCTCGGTCAATGGGTCAAAGTAAAGTTTGTCGGAGATGGAGAAATCGGTTGAAACCGTTTCGGGATTGTTGTTGATGATGATTGCCTCGTATCCCATTTCCTGAATGGCCCAAACCGAATGAACGGTGGCGTAATCAAACTCCACGCCCTGACCGATGCGGATGGGGCCTGAACCCAGCACCACCACCGATTTCTTGTCGGTCACAACGCTCTCGTTTTCTTCCTCGTAGGTGCTGTAGAAATAGGGCGTGGCACTTTCAAATTCGGCAGCGCAGGTGTCCACCATTTTATATACGGGCATGACGCCGTTTTCTTTTCTGAAATTGAAAATTTCCTGCGCCGTAACGTTCCACAGATGCGCAATGTTTACGTCTGAGAATCCCAGCCTTTTCGCCTTGTAAAGCGTTTCTTTGTCGAAAGGTTTCGCGGTGATTTCTGTTTCAAAGTCCACCAGTTTCTTCAGCTTCCAAATGAAGAATTTGTCGATGGTGCTCCACTCCACGATGGTTTCCCAGTCGTACCCGCGGCGGAGTGCCTCGCCGATGATGAACAGCCGCTCATCGTCACAAACGCGGATTCTGCGTTCGATTTCTTCCTCCGTCAGCGCCGCTGCTTTCTTGCTTTTCAGGCCCAAATGTTGGATGCCGACTTCCAGCGAACGAATGGCTTTCATCAAACTTTCTTCAAAGTTACGGCCGATGGCCATCACCTCGCCCGTAGCTTTCATCTGGGTGGAAAGACGGCGATCTGCGCTCTCAAATTTATCGAACGGGAAGCGCGGAAATTTGGTCACCACATAATCCAAAGCAGGCTCGAAGCAAGCGTAAGTGCTTCCCGTGACGGGATTGATGATTTCGTCCAAAGTCAATCCTACCGCAATTTTGGCGGCAAGCTTGGCAATGGGATAGCCCGTCGCTTTACTGGCAAGCGCGGACGAGCGCGACACGCGCGGATTTACCTCTATGACATAATAGTCAAACGAGTGCGGGTCCAGCGCCAGTTGTACATTACAGCCGCCCTCGATGCCGAGTGCGCGGATGATCTTCAGCGATGCGTTGCGTAGCAGTTGGTATTCTCGATCGGACAAAGTCTGCGACGGTGCCACCACAATGGAATCTCCGGTGTGGACGCCCACAGGATCGATGTTCTCCATGTTGCAGACAACGATGGCATTATCGTTCTTGTCGCGCATCACTTCGTATTCTATTTCCTTGAAACCGGCAATCGACTTCTCTATCAGGCACTGCGTCACGGGACTGTGCTTCAGTCCGAGCTCGGTAATGTCGTGCAGTTCGGTTTCGTTATTGGCGATGCCGCCGCCCGTTCCGCCCATGGTAAACGCCGGGCGAACGATGACGGGATAGCCGATTTTTTCGGCGAATTGCAGAGCGCTTTCTACCGTATTCACGATGTCGGACTCAGGAACCGGTTCGTTCAGTTCGCGCATCAACGCACGAAACAAGTCGC
>RDDY01000249.1 GCA_003852805.1 Chryseobacterium sp. | reverse complement strand
CATGCTTGTATAGCGCTCAAAGAACGCAGCCTCGGACATATAACTTGCCCACAGCGCAGCCAGCAGTCCCGCAAGACCTATATAGCGTGAGTATTTTCCTTGTTGAAAAACGCCCGCGAAAAGAGCCAGAATAGCGGTTAAAAATATTATAATTAATACGGTCATTTTCTTCTATAAATTAGCTCACCATTGACAGGTAGATAAACTTCAACGAACTGTTCACCATCTGCAGCAGACCTTGCGGCATTACACCCAGAACAATCACCAAAACAGACAGACTGCCCAATACGGTAAACTCCAGACCACTGATGTCTTTTATGCTGCTCAGCACACGCTCGTCGCCTTTACCGAACATGGCTTTGCCATACATACGCAGAACGTAGACAGCGGCAAAGATTACGGTGAGGCCGGCAATCATTACAGCCATGGTGTTGAAGTCCGAAATGGATTTCAGCAGGATAAACTCACCGATAAAGCCATTGGTCAGCGGAACCGCCATGGTACCGAAGGCAATAATCATAAACAACACGGCAAAACGCGGAGCCACTTTTGCCAGCCCGCCCATGTTGCGAATATCACGTGTTTTGAACTTTTTGTACAAGACGTCGGCACAGTAAAACAAGCCCGCCACGTTGATACCGTGAGCAAAGGACTGAATCAATGCGCCCTCGCCGCCCTGGAAAGTGAATGTGCCGTTCAGTGTCATAAATGCCGACGCAAAGATTCCCGCCACAATAAGACCGATGTGCGAAAAGGATGAGAACGCGATAATACGCTTGATATCGGACTGAACAATGGCGACCAGCGCACCGTAAACCACGCCCAATACAGCCAAAATAAAGACCACTTGCCCTGACATTCCCATGACGGCTGCCGGAACAATGGGAAGCAGATAACGCAGTACACCGAAGACAGCCATCTTCAGCATAATGCCGGAGAGAAGCATGCTGCCTTGTGTGGGAGAATAAGTATAAGTATCTGCCTGCCATGTATGGAACGGGAATATCGGCAGTTTCACGGCAAAAGCCAAGAAGATCAACCAGAAAACCACATGCTGCTGCGTCAGGGTAAAATCAACCCGGTACATATCCAGCAGCGCGAAAGAGGCCGCGTGGTTGTAGACGTAGATCAGTCCCGCCAGCATAAACAGTGAACCTACAAAAGTAAAGACAAAGAATTTGGTGGTAACGCGGATGCGCTTATCTTCTTGTCCCCAAATCCCGCAGATAAACCAAATAGGAATCAGCGTTACTTCCCAGAAGACATAAAACAGGAAGCCGTCTAGCGAAGTAAAAACGCCCACGAGACCGAACTGCATCAGCAGGATCAAAGCATAGAATGAACTCGGGTAACCGCCTTTCTCGTTAAACGACGAAAGGATGACGAGGGGCACCAAGATGTTGGTCAACAGTACGAAAAGCATCGACATGCCGTCAAGCCCCAAGCTCAGTCGACTTTGCAAAAAGTCTGACCACGGCAGATTTATGCTGTATTGCAACGCAGAATCCACGGTCTTGCCATAGTCCAACTGCTGTAGCATCAGTAGGCTGATGATCAGTTGTACTACCGCCAAGCCCAGCGCCAGATAGCGGGCCGACGGTTTTCTCCACGCAAAGGTCAGCGCCGATCCGATAATCGGTATCAGTAACAGTGCTAAAAACATTTTTCTATTTCAGTAAAAAGTTGACAATTAAAATAATTCCGACTGCCAGAGACATGATGAGCATATAAGTCTCGATATGTCCGTTTTGCAGACGCTTGAATGCGATGCCGGAATCCTTGGCTCCCCAACCGATAAAGTTGGCGATGCGATCTACCACACCTTTATCAAACATAGAGATGCCGCGGCCCAATCCTTCGATGGGTTTGATAACCGTCGCGCGGTAAATCTCGTCAATGTACAGTTTGCGCGCAGAGAGATGTTCCCACCCCGTATAGCGGTCTTCCGTTTTGGCTTTCTTGCCTTTTGTCACATAGATGTAGCGCATTGCCAAGAATACACCGATCACCATGGCAATGGTAACAACCAATAGAATAATCTCCGTTGTCAGTGGCAACTCGGCGCCGTAATCTTCAAACACGTAGATTTTGGTCAACCAATGCTCCAAGCCACGGAAGTTGCCGTGACCAATGAAGTGCGGAAGGTTGATCAATCCGCCGATGACGGACAGAATGGCCAAGACAATCAGCGGAAGTGTCATCACCGCAGGGCTTTCATGCAGATGCTTGCGTTGCTCCTCAGAGCCGCGGAATTCGCCGAAGAAGGTGAGGAATAAAAGGCGGAACATATAGATGCCCGTAAGCGCAGAACTGATGAAGGTAAGCGCCCAAATGGCAGGATTTTTGGCAAAGAGCACCGCCAAGATTTCATCTTTTGAAATCATACCCGAAAGCGGCGGAAAGCCGGCAATGGCCAAGGTGCCGATCAGGAAAGTCCAGTAAGTGGTGGGGATAAATTTCTTCAAACCGCCCATCTTACGCATATCTTGTTCTCCGCCCATCGCATGAATTACAGAACCCGAGCCCAAGAACAGAAGCGCCTTAAAGAATGCATGCGTCATCAAGTGGAACATGGCTGCCGTATACGCTCCTGCGCCCAGTGCCACAAACATCAACCCCAATTGAGAAACGGTAGAGTAGGCCAACACTTTCTTGATATCGTTCTGGCGAAGTGCAATAAATGCAGCTACCAACGAGGTGGCCAGACCGATGTATAGGATGAACTCCATGGTGGTGGGAGCCAGCGAGAACAGGAAGTTGGAGCGCACGACCAGGTAAATACCCGCCGTTACCATGGTAGCGGCGTGAATAAGCGCCGAAACCGGGGTCGGGCCCGCCATGGCATCGGGGAGCCAAGTAAACAGCGGGATCTGTGCAGATTTACCCATCGCACCGATAAACAGACTGAGCGTGATGAAAAGCACGATCGGGCTGTCCGCTGCAAACTTCGCAGAGTTTTGCGCCACGGTCAGATATTCTACGGAGTTAAGCTGGAATGCCATCGCAAAAATACCGATGAGCAACGCCAAGTCGCCGATGCGGTTCATGATAAATGCTTTGCGAGCAGCTTTGCCATAATCTTCATTGGTATACCAGAAACCGATGAGCAGGTAAGAACAAACGCCTACGCCCTCCCAACCGATGAACAGGATCAGGTAATTGCTGCCCATCACCAGCAGAAGCATGGAGAAGATGAACAGATTGAGATAAGCAAAGAACTTATAAAAACCTTTGTCTTCCGCCATGTAGCCGATGGAATACAGATGTATCAACGAGCCGATGCCGGTAATGATCAACATCATCATCAATGACAATTGATCGATCAAGAAACCGAAGTTGACGGCCACGCCTCCTACGCGAAACCATTCAAAAAGCTTCACACTTAGCGGCGGCGTCTGAGTATCGAAGTTTAAAAACAAATAACCGGAAAGCGCAAAGGAAATCAACACCATCAGCGTTGCCAAGCCGCCTACAACGGCTTTCGGCATTTTGCTTCCGAAGATGCCCGTGATCAGGAAACCGATCAGCGGTAAAAAAGGTATAGCTATAATCAAATTTTCCATCAGCCGTTAGCCTTTTAGTTTATTGAACATACTGACGTCTACCGAACGGGTGTTGCGGTACATCATCGATAAAATTGCCAAGCCCACGGCTACCTCGGCGGCGGCTACCACCATAATGAAGAATACCAGCATCTGTCCGTTGCCGTCATTCTTGTAAGATGAGAATGCGGCCAGCATCAGGTTTACGGCATTTAGCATAAGCTCTACACAGCCCAGCATGATGATTGCGTTTTTTCGGATGAGTATTCCCAGAACTCCCAAACAGAAGAGCAGGGTACTCAGGACGATGAAGTGCTCCAGAGGCACGCTCTGCAATATAGAATTAGTTGTCTCCACCATTATATTTCTTTTTTACCGATGAGTACGGCGCTCACGATAGACGCAAGAATCAATACACTTGCAATCTCGAACGGCAATACATACTCGTTAAACAAAAGTCTCCCCAGATTCTTGGTAAGCCCCACACCGCTGTCGGCACCTGTGGAATAGGTGTCGCCAGAAAGTCCGCGGTAAGCGCCGAGAATCCCTACCAGCAACATTCCGGCAGAGACAATGCTGATGTATTTCAGCATGTTCTTCTTCCGCGACTCGTCTTGCGCGTTGAGGTTCAGCATCATCAGGATGTAGAGAAATAAAACCATGATGGCGCCCGCATAGACAATAACCTGCACAATGCCCAAGAACTGAGCGTTTAGCAGAACGTAGAGCCCGGCAATGGAGAAAAAGGTAACAATGAGCGAGAGAATACTGTAGAGAGGATTGCGCGCAATAATCATATATGCCGCGCTGCATAACGCCAAAATGCTGACGGTGTAAAAGAGAATCTGCTCTATCATTTTTCTTCGTTATAATATTTTTTCTGTCTTTCAGAGACATCTATACGGTTATCCATGGTTTCCACCAAGCGGTCTTTCCCATAAATGAACGAGCCACGATTGGTCTCCACGTCCACCAAACGGTCGGTGAGGAAGATGGCCTCTTTCGGGCAGGCGTCTTCACACATACCGCAGAAGATGCAGCGCAGCATATCGATCTCGTAGACAGTGGCGTATTTCTCCTCGCGGTACAGATGCTTTTCATCTTTGGTACGCTCGGCCGCCGTCATGGTGATGGCCTCTGCGGGGCACGCCACAGCGCACAAGCCACAGGCCGTGCAACGTTCGCGGCCTTCGTCGTCACGCTTCAGTACGTGCTGACCGCGCCACACTTTGGAGAGAATTTTCTTCTCTTCCGGATATTGTATTGTATTGCTTTTCTGGAAGGCATGCTTCAGCGTAATTGCCATACCCTTGGCTATTGCCGGTAGGTAGAGCTTTTCGCCCAGCGTCATCTCCTTCTTAGAAACAACTTTTGAACGGTTGGTAAGTTTCATTCGGATGACTTTACTGGTTTAACAAGATGACGGCACCGGTTATCAACAAATTGACAAGCGACAGCGGAATAAAGACGCGCCAGCCCAGGTGCATCAATTGGTCATAGCGGAAGCGCGGCAGAGTCCAACGAATCCACATAAATATGAGCACCAGCAGGAAGACTTTCAAGAGGAAAACCAAGATGCTGATGATGCTCGCAACGTTTTCGCCCGCGCTTTCTGCCACAGCGTTCATCCCCGGATAGCTATATCCGCCGAAGAACAAGACGGCAATGAGAGCAGACGATATAAATAAGTTCACGTATTCCGCAAAGAGGAACAACCCGAACTTCATGGACGAATACTCGGTGTGGAAACCGTTGATCAGCTCAGATTCACACTCGGCCAAGTCGAACGGTGCACGGTTGGTCTCGGCCAAGGCACAGGTGAAGAAAATGATGAAGGCAACCGGCTGATACAAGATGTTCCAGTTGGTGCCGTCTGCGGGAATCAAGCCCCAGATTTT
>RDDY01000388.1 GCA_003852805.1 Chryseobacterium sp. | reverse complement strand
CAAAAAGTAAACATGAAAAAAATAATTTCTACTCCTGACGCTCCGTCTGCCATCGGGCCTTATGCTCAGGCCAATTTGATTAACGGTGTACTGTACACCTCGGGCCAAGTGGCGCTTAACCCCGAAACGGGCAAGCTGGAAGACGGCATAGAGAAAGAAACTCATCAGGTGATGAAAAACCTGAAAGCCATTCTGAAGGCTGCCGACATGGATTTCGATAACGTGGTAAAAGTCACTATTTTCCTGAAGAACATGGATGATTTTGCAGCAATGAACGAGATCTACGCCTCTTACCTCAACGCCGAGCACTATCCGGCGCGCGAAACGGTGCAGGTGTCTTGCTTGCCGCGCAATGTGAATGTGGAAATCTCTATGATTGCCTACGCTGATTAATCGGTGAATTTCTTAAGAAACACGTTTGCCGTTCTGGCGGGACTCTTTGTGTCGGGACTGATCATCACTTTGGGTGTGCGCATCAATCCTGCGTGGATTTCTTATGACCAATGGGCGCCTTTTGAAAATTGGGGAAGGCTGCTGCGTACGGTTAAAGACAAAGATTACTTCTTCGTAGCATTGCTGGTGTCCTCGGGCATCGGCGCTACCGTTGGAGGTGTGGTTACGGCGTTGCTGGTTAAATACGCCAAGGTAGCGTACGCAATACTTATCGGCTTCATCCTGCTATTCCTGGCGATGATGGATATCATTATCTTTCCATTTCACCCTACGTTTTATAAGATATTGATCTTCGTTATATTCTTCCCATTTGCCTGGCTGGGCGGAAAGATTGTGGAAGTGGTGTACGAGCGCCGACGCAACCGAAAAGCTTAACGTTTACTTAGTTAATAAATGCTCCTTGTAAGGAGCATTTTTTGTGCTGTGAGGAATTGTACTGCAATATCGGTATTGCGTTATTTTCACCTATGCGAGGATTGTTGTGGTATGTGGATAATTTTAATGTTGTTTTATTAAATATAATTCATACATTAGTGGTGTAACTTAAAAATTGGTTTGTTATGAAAAAACTTTTATGTGTTTTGCCACTGTTAATTGCGGCAAACGGCTTCGGTCAAACTTATTTTTCGGACAATTTCAACACAGGGAACCTCTCTGCGTGGAAATTGTATGACAGAGATGGTGACGGCCACAACTGGGAGCCGGTAGCACTCCCGGATCTGAGCCCGGCAATTGCTTCTTATTCGTATGATAATGCAACGAACCAAGCGCTGACGCCTGACAACTTTATCGTTTCGCCTGCAATTGACCTGACTTCTGCTGTTGCGCCTATTTTGAAGTATAAGGTAAAAGGGCAGGACCCGAGCTACGCTGCTGAGAAATATGCCGTGTATGTGTCTAACAGCAATACTGTAGACGGCATATTGGCTCAACCCGCGGTATTGACCGAACTGGTAACCGATAACGGTGCGGGTGGAGTCTTCCATGCAAAAACCATTGATCTTTCTGCCTATAAAGGTCAGAGCCAAGTGTACGTTGCGTTTAGGCATTTTGACGTGTCTGATCAGTTTGCAATACATCTTGATGACGTAAGTGTGGAAGAAGTCCCTACTTCTGCGCCTAATTGTGCCACGCCGAATACTCCGGCAAATGGAGCTGCAGACGTACCATACATGTCGCTCACGTTAACGTGGACAGCGTCTACCACAGGACCTGCAGCAGATTCTTATGATGTTTACCTGGGTACGGATGCCAATCCTACCACACTGAAAGGAACAGCGACGGGAACCAGCCTTACCGTTACCGGACTGACGCCTTCTACCAAGTATTACTGGAAGGTGGTACCCAAGAACAGTGTGGGTGCGGCCAGCGGTTGTACCGTAAGCTCTTTCACGACCATGGCTCCTACCTATTGTGAAGCAGGCGCTACGAGTACACAGTTCGAGAAGATATCCAATGTAACCTTTGCGAATATCAATAACAACTCTACCTCTACGGCAGGTTATGAAGACTTTACCTCTGTAGTGGGCGATGTTACTGCCGGCAACACATATGCGTTCAGCGCAAATGCCGCACAATCTTTCAGCAGTGATCAATTAATTGTTTGGATCGACTTCAACCAAGACAAGACATTCTCTGACGATGAGAAAGTGTTTCTTTCGGCCAAAGGAAAAGCGCCGTGGACAGGAAATATTGCTATTCCGGCCAATGCGATGACAGGACAAACAAGAATGCGCGTGCGTCTGCATGATTCAAGTTTATCTCCGAACGCTACACCGTGCGGCAATTCAAACTATGGTCAAGTAGAAGATTATACCCTGAACATATCGCCGGTAATGGGTGTTTCTGAGGCAGCGAGATCAAGTGCCAGATTCTTCCCGAATCCGGTAAAAGATGTATTCAATATTGAGATGCAATCCAAAATCAGTTCCGTAAAAGTGTACGATGTTGCAGGAAAACTGCTGTCGACACAGAAGGCAGACGGAGAAAAATTGCAGATGGATATGAGTAAGTTGGCGCCGGGGGTTTACGTGGTAACCACCACAACTGCCGACGGCAAATCGGTTACTACAAAAGTAGTTAAGCAATAAAGTTGCTAATTGTTTGTTGAATGGAAGTCGCCTTATGGGCGACTTTCTCTTTTCTTTATCCCGGTAATTCTGATGTTCGGTTGGCATTTATTGACTGAGATCAAAACAAGAGCGGGTCAGGAATGAAATTCCTGCCCCGCTCTTTCGATCAATCATTTAACAAAATGCTAACTAACTTAAGGCATTGTAAAGCCGCGGCTTGTGATTCTGCCGTTGTCGTCCAAGTATTTGATCGACACATTGCCACGGAAATTGTTGAGGATTTTTTCAATGTCTTTTTGAGAATTGACGGCTACGCCATTTACCTCTGTGATAATGTATCCGGCGGAAATTCCTGTTCGGGTAGCCAAGAGACCGTTGGGATCAACCTTTGATGCGGCCACGCCGTTTTTCAGCCCGAAATATACTTTGTCTCGGTCGCTCAAAGACTCAAATTCTGCGCCCAGTTTTTCGGTTACGGTCAGATCTGCGGTGCTGCGGAATTTGGTGCCGCCCTGCATGTCTTTCAGAGTAACGGTAGTGGTGTACGGTTTGCCGTTGCGCAAATAGGTAACACTCACGCGGTCTCCCGGGCGTTTGCTGCCCACCGCGAGTGACAGCGCTGCAAAGTCGGTAATCTGCACATTGTCAATGCGGGTAATGACGTCGCCGGATCTAATTCCGGCATCATCGGCACCGCTCTTGTTGCTTACCTCCGTTACGTACATCCCCATTCCGGGCTTCAGGTTCGACTTGCTTTGTTCGTTGTATTGTCTCAGCTGTAGTTCGTTTGACAAATCAATGGTAGCCACGCCCAAGAACCCGCGCTGAACCAGACCGAATTTCTTGATGTCTTCTACCACTTTTCTGGCGAGGTTGGAAGGAACGGCAAAACCATAACCCTCGTAATATCCTGTCGATGACGAGATGGCCGAGTTGATTCCCACCAAGTCGCCGTTGATGTTAATAAGCGCACCGCCACTGTTTCCTCGGTTGATAACCGCGTCGGTTTGGATGAAGGATTCAATGGGAGTGCGGCTCTGCTGACTCAATAGGTCGATGCTTCTGCCTTTGGCCGACACAATTCCCGCCGTGACGGTTGAGTTGAGGCCCAGCGGATTTCCCACGGCCAATACCCATTGTCCTACCTCCACATTATCAGAGTTGGCGAAGTTTAGGAATGGCAGACCTTTCTCTTCTATCTTTAGCAGGGCTATATCTGTACTGGGGTCGGTGCCCACCAATGTTGCTATATAACTTTTTTTGTTGTTCAGAATAACCTCCAGCTTGGTAGCGCCGGCCACCACGTGGTTGTTACTGATTATGTAGCCGTCGGGTGAGATGATGACGCCCGAACCCATGCCGGTAGGCATATCTTTGGGCGGTTGACGTTTGGGTTGCTGACGGTTGCCGAAAGGATTCCCGAAAAAGAAATCGAACAGGTCTTGTTCCATTCCGCGCGAAGAACCGCCAACGGTGCTATAATTTTTTATGGTTACCACTGCCGGCACCGCAGTCTTGGAAGCTTTCACAAAGTCGTCTCCCAAGGCAACGGCATTTAGGCCCGCAAACTGCGCATCTTGACGCGCGGTGTGGAAGTATCCGGGATCTTCCTTGGCCGGATCGTCCTTAAGATAATGAACGGTTCCCACGGCTGTGGCAGCAGAAATTACCCCCGCTGCTGCCAACGGCATTAACTTCTTTAATTTCATTGTAAAAAGATGATTTGATTTTTGTTTAGCAATCAAAAGTAATACAAATGTGCACTTGCGGAAAATCTGTCATGCTTCTTTTAACGAAGTTTAACAGCGTCGGCCATTTTTTCCTATTTAATTGTTAAATAGCAGTTTATAAATGATGCCGACAGCAACAATTTTCAAAATAAGTATATTTGCAAAAATTTTTGAAACATGACAAAAAACGGAACCATGGAGCTGATGGCACCTGCGGGCAACTTTGAATCCTTGCAGGCCGCTCTGGACAATGGCGCCGATTCTGTATACTTTGGTGTCGAGCAACTGAACATGCGTGCTCGGGCTTCCATCAACTTTACCATCGATGACTTGGATGAAATCAGTCGCCGTTGCAAAGAAAAAGGAGTCAGAACTTATCTGACGCTCAACACCATTATCTACGACCACGATTTGTCCATTATCAAAACATTGCTGGACCGTGCAAAAGCAGCCGACCTGACGGCGGTGATTGCCATGGATCAGGCGGTGATTGCATACGCGCGACAAATAGGAATGGAAGTTCACATCTCTACCCAGATCAACATTACCAATATAGAGACGGTAAAGTTTTACGCTATGTTTGCCGATACTATGGTGATGAGCCGGGAACTGAGTCTTACGCAGGTCAAAAAAATCTGCGATCAGATAGAGCGCGAACAGATCAAAGGCCCGAACGGCAATTTGGTGGAGATTGAAATCTTCGGTCACGGTGCGTTGTGTATGGCAGTATCGGGCAAGTGTTATCTGAGTCTGCATTCTCACAACTCATCGGCCAACCGCGGTGCGTGCAAACAAAACTGTCGGAAGAAATATACGGTTATAGACCAAGAAAGCGGCTTCGAGATTGAATTGGATAACGAGTACATGATGTCGCCCAAGGATCTTTGTACCATCAATTTCTTGGATCAAGTGGTGGACACAGGCGCGAAAGTGCTGAAAGTGGAGGGCAGAGGCCGCGCCCCGGAATATGTGGCAACCGTAATAAAATGCTATCGCGAAGCCATCGATGCCATTGCAGACGGCACCTACTCCAAGGAAAAGGTGGCAGACTGGATGGAAAGACTCGGCACGGTATACAACCGCGGCTTTTGGAGTGGTTATTATCTGGGCCAAGAATTGGGCGAATGGTCGGCAACGCCGGGATCCAATGCCACGCAGAAGAAAGTCTATGTAGGCAAAGGAAGTCATTAC
>RDDY01000176.1 GCA_003852805.1 Chryseobacterium sp. | reverse complement strand
CAGGCAGCCTTCAAGAACCTTGACAAGGTTGTTTATCGGCCGAAATACCTTGTTCTATTTTCGGGATATTGTTCTGTCAATGTAAACCTTTAATTGCAGAAAAAGCCTACACCCGACTTTGCCCGCAATTTGCATACACTGCACGAAAATATGAACGGAACACTTATACAATTTTTTCATTGGTACCTTCCCGGCAACGGCTTTTTGTACAGAAAGCTGCAGCGTGAGGCTACGCGACTGGCGGATATGGGCATCACTTCGGTATGGTTGCCACCCGCCTACAAGGCAGACAGCGGCGCGGATTCTGTGGGCTACGATTGTTATGATTTATATGATCTGGGCGAGTTTGAGCAAAAAGGTACGACAGCCACCAAATACGGCACGAAGGAAGAATACCTAAAAGCGATAAAGACACTAAAAGACAATGGTTTGCGCGTAATGGCAGATATTGTCCTCAATCATAAGGCAGGCGGTGATGAGCTCGAAACTTTTACGGTAGTTCAGGTAGATGAAGACGACCGAACCAAAGTAATCACTGAACCGTTTGAAATTTCCTCGTACACCAAGTTCACCTTCCCCGGACGGGGTGAGCAATATTCTGCTTTCAAATGGGACTTCAATTGCTTCGTGGGTGTCGATTACGATGAGGGCGGACGGGAAGGAATTTTCCGCATTCTCAATGAGTACGGCGACGATTGGGACGATATGGTGAGCGATGAAAAAGGCAATTATGATTTCTTGATGTTTAACGATATCGAACACCGAAACCCCTATGTTTTGGACGAATTGGATCGGTGGGCAAAATGGTACCACGACACCATAGGCTTTGACAGCGTGCGTCTGGATGCCGTCAAGCATATCTCTCCGCAATTTTTTTGTCGATGGCTCGGGAATTTGCGCGAAGCGACGGGGGAAGAAATCTTTGCCGTCGGCGAATATTGGGCTCCGGGAAGACTTTCGGTTCTTACCGATTACCTCGAAGCGACCGAGGGCTGCATGAGTCTGTTCGACTCATCGTTGCAAGCCAATTTCCATTTCGCGTCGAAGAGCAAGGATTATGACCTGAGACTGATTTTGAAAGATTCGCTGGTATCGGTCGCGCCTGACAAAGCGGTAACCTTGGTGTCCAACCACGACACACAGCCTTTGCAGGCCCTGGAAGCCACGGTCGATCCTTGGTTCAAACCCATTGCCTACGCTATTATTCTGCTTCGGCGCGACGGTTACCCATGCGTTTTTTACCCCGATCTCTACGGAACGGAATATACCGACACCGGCTCGGACGGCGACGAATACGATATCAGTATGCCGCCGATCGAAGGCCTGGAAACATTGATTCGTCTGCGGAAGGATTATGCCTACGGAGAGCAGCGCGACTATTTCGACGAAGTTCACTGCATCGGTTGGACGCGGTCGGGCGACGATGAGCATGATGGCTGCGCTGTGGTAATCAGCAATCAATCGCCGTCGGGCAGGAGAATGGAAATAGGCCAACGATACGCGGGTCGCAAATTTCGTGATGCGATGGAAAAACACGAATTGTTGGTCACCGTAGAAGACGACGGTTGGGCAGATTTTCCCGCACCGGCGGAATCGGTCAGCGTTTGGATTCCCGCAGAAAACAACGATTAAAAAAAGTCGGCACCGGGCCGACTTTTTTACTTTCTCAAAACAGGTTTCAGTGTTTGGGGATTGCCGTCAATGGAATGCTCGATTCTCAGTCCCAATATCCTTGCGATCAAAGGATAGACATCTACATTGGTAAACGGACGAATGCGTTGGTTTTTCTTGAACGCATCGCCCCAGGCGACAAAGCTCGCCTTCATTTCAGGAACTTCGTGAGGGTCGAAACCGTGCTTGCCCAATGATGGCTTTATGCCTTGCGTGGTCAGAATCTTTTTTCCTTGCGGTACCAGAATGATATCTCCTATTCGGCGCGTTTTGTCTTCGGCAGTGCTGTAGTGCAAATGCTCGGGGAAATTCTCGGCAAGGTAAACATTGTAATCTCTGTTTTTCACCGCTGACAACTCTTGGTAAAGCGGCATGATATCGGCCTTGTTCTTGGCTGTTATTCGCGCAAAGGTATTGCTGTTTATCACCACAAAGCGGTCTTTGTCTATCACCGGCATCGGGATGTATTTGTCCGGCGTGACGGCAACCATTCCGTGGTCTGATACAAACACATAACTGATGGGAAGATCTAGCTGCGAAAGTTCGCGCACCAGCTTACCGACGGTCTCGTCTACATACTGAACGGCTTGTCTCGTTTCTGATGCGTCGGGACCGAACTTGTGTCCGGCGGTGTCCACTTCGGAAAAATACAGCGTGATGAAATGTGGGCGCTTCTCTGCGGGAAGCTTCAGCCAATTCTTGATGATGTTTACTTTTTGGTCGCCCGTGAATTTCTCGTGGTAGTTATAGTAATAGGTTGGCGTTAGGTTGCCACCCACGCTCTCGGAACCGACCCAAAAAAGACTGGCTGCCACCATTCCTTGCTCACCTGCCAGAGACCACAGCGGTGTGCCACCGTACCAACTGCCGTCGCGGATGTTGTCCGAGCCTATGCGGTAGGTTTCGTCGCGTTGGGTATCGTAAAAAATATTATCGACAATTCCGTGGTGCGAGGGATAAAGCCCTGTGACGATGCTGTAATGGTTAGGGAAAGTGATGGAAGGATAAGACGGAACCATACCGCGCTTTGCCCAAACACCTTCCTTGGCGAGACTTAGCAGATTATTGGTCTTGTATTTTTGCATATAGTCATAACGCATACCGTCAGCGGAAATGAGAATGACGTACGGCGCCTCCATTGCCGCGGGTGAATTGTAACGACCTGAGACAACAACCTGCGCAGTATCCACCTGCGCAAAGGAATAGGAGATGAAGATCGAGAATAATACGGAGAGAATTTGTTTCATGGACACAAAGATAAAGGATTTGGAGTTTGTGCACGGAAACCGATTGAGGGGTTTGCCGATGGATGACGGCCGTTCAGACCTCAGAATTATATGCGGTCTATTTTTCTCAGGCCTGTAGCCTGAGCTATTTGATGGCGGCCTTTCAGGCCTTTTTAATCTCTCGCGATTACGGAGACATAAATAAAAATCCGATGGATGATGAATGAAGAACCACAATTTTCATGCGCCCTTTTCTCAGGCCCGTAGCCTGAGAGCTATTGGATAGCGGCCTTTCAGGCCTTTTCGATCGGTCTTGCAATTACGGAGGTACCAATAAAATCCGATGGTTGATGAATGACGAACCACAATTTTCATACGCTTTTTCTAAGGTCGGTAGCCTGGGCTGTTGGCGGTGGCCTTTCAGGTCTTTGATCGCTACTTGAATCAGAGAAAACCACATCAATAAAAATCCGACGCACTATGGATGACGGCCTTTCATGCCTCCTCAGTCGGCTTGCAATTTACGGAGACAACCTCAATAAAAAATCCCCAAAGCTTGTGGCCCTGGGGAATGTATGGTTTGCAGAGAACCTTACGCTTGTGCGTTGTTGTTGCCCAGTACGAAGGGCTCTACCTCTTTGATCTCGCCGTATTGCTGCTCATAAGCTTGGATGTTCTGCTGCAATGCGTTCAGAACACGCTTAGCGTGCAAAGGAGCCAGGATTACTCTGGAACGTACTTTGGCCTGCTGAACGCCCGGCATCAATTGGATGAAGTCTACCACAAATTCTGATGGAGAATGGTTTACCAAAGCCAGGTTTGCATAAACGCCCGCAGCTACCATTTCGTTCAGTTCGATGTTAATGTTGTTTGGATCTTGATTTTGATTGTTGTCCATTTCTGTATTTTTAAATGTTTAGATGTTAGATGTCAGACAGCAGATCATTGAAATTACATTTTAGTCTGATGTGCTGCGCAAATATAAATACTATATTCTAAACAGTGCAGCGCGGTGCGGATATTTGTAAAAAAAAGCAACCGAATCGGTTTGTTGTCGATTCGGTTGCCTATATAATTACAAAACTAAAATTTAGTTCAGGTCTTCAAACTCACGTTTTGAACCCACAATGATGTTTTGGTACTCTTTGAGACCCGTACCCGCAGGAATTCTGTGTCCTACGATAACGTTCTCTTTCAGACCGTTCAGTTCGTCTACCTTTCCGGAAACAGCAGCCTCGTTGAGAACTTTAGTCGTTTCCTGGAAGGAAGCCGCAGACATGAACGACTTGGTTTGGAGCGCTGCACGGGTAATCCCCTGCAGTACGGGACGAGCCGTTGCCGGAAGAGCGTCGCGCACTTCCACAAGCGCCATATCCTCACGCTTCAACTTAGAGTTTTCGTCACGCAGTTCTCTGGCGGTGATCATCTGTCCTGCTTTGAACTCTTTGGAATCGCCCGGTTCCACAACAACTTTCAGATTGAAGATTCTCTCGTTTTCTTCAATGAAGTCGTTCTTGTGTTCCAAGCTGCCTTCCAAGAATTGAGTGTCGCCACCGTCAACGATTTCTACCTTGGTCATCATCTGACGAACGATGATTTCAAAGTGTTTGTCGTCGATCTTCACCCCTTGCAGTCGATATACTTCCTGAATTTCGTTCACCAAATATTCCTGAACCGCTGTCGGCCCTTTGATACGAAGAATATCTTCCGGCGTAACAGAACCGTCTGACAACGGCGAACCTGCATACACGAAGTCGTTCTCCTGAACCAAGATCTGGTTGGACAGTTTTACCAAGTATTTCTTGATCTCACCTGTTCTGGCCTCTACAATAAGTTCGCGGTTACCGCGCTTGATCTTACCGTAAGAAACCACACCGTCGATCTCGGTAACCACCGCCGGGTTGGACGGGTTGCGCGCTTCGAAGAGCTCGGTCACACGTGGCAAACCTCCGGTGATGTCACCCGCCTTAGCAGATTTTCTCGGGATCTTGATCAGTACTTTACCGGCGCGGATCTTTTGACCGTCGTTCACCATAAGGTGAGCGCCCACCGGCAAGTTGTAAGACTTCTGCTCTACACCGTCGGCGTCTACAACGCGAAGGGTAGGAATCGCTTTCTTATTTCTCGATTCTGAGATAACCTTCTCCTCGAAACCGGTTTGTTCGTCGATTTCCAGTTGATAAGAAACCCCTTGGATGATGTCCTCGTACTCTACCTTACCTGCAGACTCAGCAATGATTACCGCGTTATATGGATCCCACTTAGCGATCAGATCGCCTTTGTTTACGCGGTCTCCCGATTTCACGAACAATGCCGAACCGTAAGGAATGTTGGCTACCATGATCGGTGTACGCTGAGGAGTATCTGCCACCAAACGGAATTCCGTGGTACGTGACACTACTACGTCCGCCACATTTCCTTCTTCGTCTTCGGATTTGATGGTACGGACTTCGTCCATTTCCACAATACCCTCGCGCTTGGCAACGATAGACGGATTCTCTGAAATGTTTCCTGCCGTACCCCCTTGGTGGAAGGTACGAAGGGTCAGCTGTGTAC
>RDDY01000174.1 GCA_003852805.1 Chryseobacterium sp. | reverse complement strand
GCCAACCGTGTGAAAGATGCCGACATGGCAAAACTGGGAACGGTTCACAAGCTGACTTTGGAAGAAATCTTCGGTTATTAATAAAAGCGGTCTCAGAAATGAGGCCGTTTTTTGCACACTCTATCGAGAATAATCAATCATATAGATACCATCAATTGACTTTGATTGCCTCGATAGATTCTATTTACTACCTTTGTGTAACAAAAAGAGAAAGAAACATTAAAACCTTAATACTATGTCATTTGTAGGAAAAAAATTCCCAAGCATTACTGTAGACGCCATGTCAGAAATGGGCGATGATCTGAGAATCAACGTTTATGAAGAAGCAGTAAAAAATCAGAAGAAAGTTCTTCTTTTCTGGTACCCGAAAGATTTTACTTTCGTTTGCCCGACCGAGCTTCACGCCTTCCAAGAAGCCATGGCTGAATTCGACAAAAGAAACACTGCAATCATCGGTGCCAGCTGCGATACCAACGAGGTACACTTCGCGTGGTTGAACACTTCCAAAGACAACGGCGGTATCGAAGGGATCACCTATCCACTGTTGGCTGACACGCACAGACATCTCTCTTCCACGCTCGACATCTTGGATCAAGAAGTTGATTACGATGACGAAAGTGGCGAAGAAGTGTACAGCGGCGGAAATGTGACTTACCGTGCGACATATCTGATCGATGAAGAAGGAAAAGTCTTCCACGAGAGCATTAACGATATGCCACTGGGACGTAACGTACAAGAGTACTTGCGTATGATCGATGCTTACACCCACGTACAGAAGCACGGCGAAGTTTGCCCGGCCAACTGGGAAGAAGGCAAAGAAGCCATGAGCGCAGACAGAAAAAGCACTGCCGAATATCTGAGCAGACACTAATTTTTCAACCTTAAGATTTGGCCGGTGCAAGCCGGTCAAATCATTTAAAACCAAAAAGAAATGTACCAAGAACTTACTGAAGATAATTTACAACAGCTGATTAACGACAATGAAAAGGTTATGGTGCAATACGGCGCCACGTGGTGCGGCAACTGCCGAATCATGAAACCCAAGTTTAAAAAACTGGCATCTGAAAATGAAGATGTGGCGTTCTATTATGTAGACGCAGAGAAACTGCCCGAGAGCCGCAAACTGGCAAAAGTGGATAATCTGCCCACCTTCGCTGCCTTTAAAAACGGTGAACTGACAGAGCAGGTGCAAGGTAACAAGGCAGAAATCTTGCCCGAATTGTTGAACAGCATTAAATAATTTAAATTATGAAACTCCCTATAATCCGTCAACTTTATCAAAACAACAATGCAGAGCAATTGGAAAAAACCCTTGAGGTTTTGGAAAGCTTCTGCGAGTTCCGCGGCGTTTCAGACGAAGAAATGGACGTCACAGGCGAACTGATCACCAACATCTGCGGTGCCATGGAAGTCCATGAAATGGTAAAAAACGGCGCAAGCGAGAAAGATGCGTTGAACGGCTTTGCTCAAAAGGTAATGGGCTCGATCGACCGATAAACATTTCATCAAAGAAAACAAAGACTGCCTCGGCGGTCTTTTTTGTTTTGTAATTTTAGCCTTATGAATCATCGACTTATTCCCGAAACCAAGACCATAGCCTTAGTGGCTCACGACCATAAAAAAGACGAACTCATCCGCTGGGCAGAACGGCATAAGGACAAACTGTCTCGGCATCGTCTGATTGCCACAGGTACCACAGGCGGACTGATAGAAGAACGCTTGGGATTGCCCGTGCAGCGAACGCTGAGCGGTCCGCTGGGTGGAGACCAGCAAATAGGTGCGAAGATTGCGGAAGGCTTGATCGATATTGTTGTGTTCTTTTGGGATCCGATGGAAATGCAACCGCACGACAGCGACGTAAAAGCGCTGCTTCGTTTATGCGTCGCCTACAACATACCAATGGCCTGCGACGCGTCTACGGCAGATTTTATATTTACTTCTCCGCATATGGAACAAAATTATGAAGCTGAAGTTCAGGATTATAAGGATTATCTGCAAAGAAAAGTATAGATACTGTTACTGCGCTTCGGCTTTATTCTTATATTTGCAGTCCTGAATGCCCAAGTGGCGAAATTGGTAGACGCACTACGTTCAGGTCGTAGCGCCTTCACGGGTGTGCTGGTTCGAATCCGGTCTTGGGCACAAATCCGCTTCTGAAAAGGAGCGGATTTTTTGTTTTTAACAGTGTTTTCAAACCTTGTTAGATCGGTCTTCATAAAGTTATTCTACATTACAAAAACAAGCCGCCTCGTGATGAGACGGCTTGCCGATAAGTAGAAGGATGAATAAACTTATCTTACGATAAATCGCTTTGTCAGCCTTTCGCCTTTGGCCGTAGTGATAGAGATCAAATAAACGCCCTTGTTCAGACCCGCAATGAAAGTCGAGTTTTTGGCGTTGCCTTGCTTCACTACTCCACCCGCCATATTATAGATGACGAAGCTTACTGCATTACGGTTCCAGTTTACCGTATCATGCGCGGTATAAACTTGCAAATCATTGTTTGCATTGGCCGCATCTACAGTCGCCATGGTGCCTGTTGTTAGCGGCAGTTTGTAGATGTCTGTGGTATACATGTTATTGTCAGTAGTATACATCAGTGCAAGCATTGTGGGCGCGCCCGTTGCGGTAAAGAAGCCGCTGGAGGTGACATTTCCTTTCTCGCCGTCTCCACGCGCTTCAAAGATGACTTCTTTTTCACCTTTGGCTATGCGCCGCACGTTGTATCCGTTACCGTCTTTCATGTGTTGGCTCACGTACATGTACTTGCGGTCATTGTCGTCGGTAAGCAGGTTGTTGTCCAAGCTTTCGTCGCTCAGCAACGGAATGAAATTAACAACATCTTGACCCAATGGTAAGCGGATGGTTTGGTCGAGGCTGCCATCGGCTTTATACTCATTTATTCTGGCGTAGGCTGTATCTCCGTCCATCTCACCGCTGGGCATACCGAACAGATAATGGTAAGAACCTCCGACAGCGGTACGGTTGAAATCGAGTGACAACAGTTCGTCATTGTAGTACGCAGGGAAGCTGAATGCAGGTTTCCAACTCTTGATGTCAAACATCTGCAATGCGTCGATGCCCTCTTCTCCGCCGATAAGCAAACTTACTTGGTCTTCATGCCCCGGAAGTTCCTTCAAATATTGAGTTCCCACAATGGTCTCTTCCAAGCTCAAGATACGCTGACCTTCTTCATTGGCAACATAGTAATGGTTCCAACTTGAATCGCCCAACATGTCATAGTAGCTGATGCTATAGAGAAACTCCAGCTCCGGATTCGGGTCGAATACATTATCGGTTACCTCGTATTTGCCGAAGCGGTAGAAATTACCGAAATCTGCCATCGGGATGGTAAACTGCTCATCGGGATAGTTGGAACTGATATCCAAGGCTACTTCTTTCTTTTTGTTCAGATCGAAATCGTAGATACCGAGCATCAAATTGTTATCGGGGAAAACCTCCAGCGTACCATTGTCCATGAAGAGTTTCTTGTAATGCGTGATAATCATTGACGGTTGACCTTTCACATCCACGAACACGACAGGATCTCCTGCATAGAAATCGAACAACTCTGCGGGAATATCCAACTGTTTTTTTAAACTGAGGTCGCTCAAGTTATGAGAGCGTATTTCAACATTCTCATCAGTGTCGGTAAAGGTCAACAACCTTTTGACATCACCGCTGATGGCTACCTGCGCACTGCTGGCCTCAAACTTTTTGACAATGTCTCCTGTTTCGTCCACCACATAGATTTCGTTCCGCTGATTTTCGGGACTAACGGTGCCTGCGAAGTAATGAACGTAGATCATGAAATGTTTTTTGCCGTCGGCGGAAACAAAATACTCACGCAACAACGAGAAACTGTTGGCCGTTTCGGGCAGCGGCACAGAGAAGGATTTTGTAACCGCGAAATCGTTATCTAGCAATTTCACATCGACTGCTGCATCTTGGTCAAATCGGTAATCGATCTGGAAGGTCTGCATTTCTCCGTTGGCGGCATTTGTTACTTGGCCCCACAATTGGGACTGAATGCTTGCAAAAGGCGTAACGGTTGTTTTGGCTGTATTGCGTCCCGCAACGCTGCGGAAATCGGCGGGAATCTGTTGGAACAACTCCGCACGGTTGAATTCGAAATTCGGTTTAATTTGGTCAAGCTTTTTCTTTTGCTTGTTTTTCAGTGTCAAAGTTTCTGAAAATACTTTCTTCTGCTGCGCATCGGCAAGCGTAAGACCGGCAAGGGCCAACGCTGTAAATAAAACTCTCTTCATTAAAATAAATTTGAATCTGCAAAATGGCGAGAATAACAATGAAAAGCCAGCTTTGGCCTTTCAAGATTCGTGTATTTTAAAAATATAAAACCACAACTGCTTAACTATCAGCACATAGACATTTAAGGCAATAGCGTGGGAACAGAGGTTAATACCGATAAAACGAGCGGCCGCTGCACAAGTGCAGCGGCCGCTCGGACTATTTTTAAAGTAAACTCTACATGTGAAGTGCACGCTTGCCGGTGGCATCCAGTGCTGCTTCTTTTATGGCTTCGGTATAGGTTGGGTGCGCGTGTGAAATGCGAGCAATGTCTTCGGCACTCGCACGGAATTCCATAGCTACCACTGCTTCGGCAATCATGTCGGCGGCGCGTGCACCGATCATGTGAACGCCCAGTATCTCATCGGTTTTTTCATCGGTGATTACTTTAATCAAACCGTCGGTGTCTCCGCTCGCCCGGCTACGACCCAAGGCACGCATCGGGAAAGCTCCTATCTTAATGGCCGTTCCTTCTTTTTTCAATTGCTCTTCGGTTTTGCCCACTCCTGCAACTTCGGGCCAAGTGTAAACCACACCCGGAATCAGGTTGTAATTGATGTGCGGTTTTTGTCCGGCCAAAGTCTCGGCAACAAATACGCCTTCTTCCTCTGCCTTATGCGCAAGCATGGCACCGCGAACCACATCGCCTATGGCATAAATGTTTTCTACGTTGGTACGCAGATGATCGTCTACTTTTACGCGGCCTCTCTCGTCCAGATCTACGCCGGCATTGTCCAGACCAAGTCCCTCGGTATACGGGCGACGCCCTACGGAGACCAAGCAGTAGTCGCCTTCTACGGTCACTTCTTCGCCTTTTTTATCTTTGGCGGTAACGGTTACTTTATCGCCATTGCGCTCCACCGCAGAGACAGCCGTAGAAAGCATGAACTTCATCCCCTGCTTTTTCAGCACTTTTTGCAGTTCTTTGCTCAACGCGCCGTCCATCCCGGGGATAATCTTATCCAGATATTCAACAACGGTTACCTTGGCGCCGAGACGAAGATAGACGGAACCCAGCTCCAGACCGATAACGCCGCCGCCGATCACCACAAGATGCTCGGGGATTTGCTGCAGATTCAATGCCTCTGTGGAAGTGATGATGCGTTCTTTATCCAATTTTATAAACGGCAAGCTTGACGGCTTGCTGCCCGTGGCAAT
>RDDY01000119.1 GCA_003852805.1 Chryseobacterium sp. | reverse complement strand
AGTTGAACGGTTCACGCGTAAACCTTACTGCCAACGGCGTAACGTTGAAAGAAGTGCCGGTGGTTATTCAGCCGGGCCAAGCGCCGGGATCACTGGGGCTGGCTTTGGGGTACGGAAAAACGAATGCCGGAAAAGTAGCCAATACAGGTATTAATGCTTATCCGCTATTTGACGGCAGCAATCTAACGCTGACCAACGTACAGCTGGAGAAGGCTTCCGGTATGCATGAATTTGCCGGCGTACAGTTGCAAAATACACTGATGGGCCGATACGAAATTGCAAAAGAAGTTTCGCTCGATCAGTTCTTGAACGTCCCTTACGACGATCCTCAGCACGGCTGGAACCCGCCGTTGCAGATGGAAACCCTTTCAGGCGTAATGCCGATCAACCGCGTTGACCTATGGGATGCCTTCGACCAAACCGACGGACCGCACTTCAACCTTTCGGTCGATTTGAACTCTTGTACGGGTTGCGGAGCTTGTGTGATTGCTTGTCAGGCAGAGAACAACGTTCCGGTTGTAGGTAAAGAAGAGGTGAGAATGTCTCGTGATATGTACTGGTTGCGTATCGACCGTTACTATTCTACCACCGAAAAAATAGAACCGGCAGAGGCCACCGCACGCGGAATGAATGTTCCGGATATGTACGGCAACAAACTGACCGGCACGAAGGGTCCTCTTTCGGCTGCAGCAGAGAACCCTGACGTGATCTTCCAGCCGGTAATGTGTCAGCACTGTAACCACGCTCCATGTGAAACGGTTTGTCCGGTAGCGGCTACCTCTCACGGTAAGCAAGGCCAAAACCACATGGCGTACAACAGATGTATCGGTACGCGTTATTGCGCAAACAACTGTCCGTACAAAGTGCGTAGATTCAACTGGTTCAACTATGCCATGAACGACAAGTTTGACTTCAATATGAACAACGACTTGGGCCGTATGGTACTGAACCCTGACGTGGTAACCCGTTCGCGCGGTGTGATGGAGAAGTGTTCACTTTGTATCCAGATGACTCAGAATACAATCTTGGAAGCCAAGAAAGAAGGTCGCCGTGTAAGAGACGGCGAGTTCCAAGTGGCTTGTGCCAACGCTTGTCCTACGGGATCACTGAAATTCGGTGATATGAATGACAATACGTCGCACGTTCGTCAGCTGTTTGGCAGTACAAGACGCTATTTGCTGCTGGAAGAGATCGGTACGAAGCCAAACGTCTTCTACCACACCAAAGTGAGAAACAGAGTAGAAAAAGAAGTTTAAATAGTAAATTAGTAAGAAATGTCAGGACATTACGAAGCTCCGATTAGAGAACCGTTAATTATCGGTCACAAGACTTACCACGATATTACAGTAGATATCGCGCGTCCTATCGAGGAGCGTGCCGGCAAATTCTGGTGGTATGCTATGTATGCCGCGCTGGCTCTGTTCATCTACGGTTTCGGCTGTATTGCCTATACCATCGGTACGGGAATCGGTTCGTGGGGGCTTAACAAAACGATCAACTGGGGATGGGACATTACCAACTTCGTTTGGTGGGTAGGTATCGGTCACGCCGGTACGCTGATCTCTGCGGTACTTTTATTATTTAGACAAAGATGGAGGCTGTCTGTGAACCGCTCCGCCGAGGCGATGACCATCTTCGCGGTTATCCAGGCGGCGCTCTTCCCTGTGATTCACATGGGTAGAGTATGGGTAGGATACTGGGTGTTCCCGTTGCCTAACCAATTCGGTTCGCTTTGGCCAAACTTCAACTCTCCGCTACTCTGGGACGTATTTGCGATTTCGACTTACTTCTCCGTATCGTCCGTATTCTGGTTCATGGGACTTATTCCTGACTTTGCGATGATTCGTGACCGTGCGAAAACGCCTTGGACCAAAAAGATATACACCATCCTCGCATTCGGTTGGGGCGGTAAAGCAAAACACTGGCAGCGTTTTGAGGAACTTACGCTGGTACTCGCCGGCTTGGCAACGCCGCTGGTATTCTCGGTACACACCACGGTATCCTTTGACTTTGCCACATCCGTTGTAAAAGGTTGGCACTCTACCATCTATCCGCCGTACTTCGTTGCCGGTGCTATCTTCTCCGGATTTGCAATGGTGCAGACATTGTTGTTGATCGCGCGGAAAGTATCGCACTTGGAAGATTACATCACCAAATACCACATCGAGATTATGAACATCGTAATCATTGTGACCGGTGGTATGGTGGCTGTGGCTTACGCTTGTGAGTATTTCATCGCTTGGTATTCAGGTTCACGTTTTGAGGACTTCGTTTACTTCTCTCCGGGCGCGGCTACAGGTCCTTACTGGTGGGCATTTTGGGCACTGATAATCTGTAACGTTGCGGTCCCTGCACTGCTTTGGTTCAAGAGAATCCGTACCAATATCATTGCGACTTTCCTGATCGCCTTGGTAATCAACATCGGTATGTGGTTTGAGCGTTTCGACATTATCGTTGTTAACCTTTCCAGGGATTACCTGCCATCGTCATGGACTATGTTTAAGCCAACGGTGATTGACGTAGGTGTCTACTTAGGAACAATCGGGTTCTTCGGTGTACTGTTCCTGCTGTATGCACGTACTTTCCCGGTAATTTCGCAGGCAGAACTGAAAACTATTTTGAAAATTTCAGGTGAAACCTATAAAGCTAAAGAAGGAGATGAGCACCACTAAAAGAATATACGGCCTCTATGCCGACGACGACTTGCTGATGGACGGCGTGAGGTCTTTCAGAGATAAAGGGATTGCAATAGCAGAAGTATATACGCCTTTCCCTGTACACGGTTTGGACAAAGCCTTGGGACTTAAGAAAACCAGAATCTCAGACGCTGCCTTTATCTACGCACTCTACGGTGTGGCCATCGGCGCCCTGACCACTTGGTATATGATGAACCATGACTGGCCGCAAAATATCGGCGGTAAGCCTTCGTTCACCTGGGCAGAAAACATGCCTGCCTTTGTGGTGCCAATGTTTGAATTGATGGTATTCTGCTCTGCGCACATGATGTCCCTGACTTTTTTGGCCGTGAGCAAGTTGTACCCCGGAGCGAAACCGCAGAACCCGGATCCGCGTACGACGGACGACAAATTCATGATGGAGTTTGTAACCGAAGACGTGGAGACCGTGAAGCAACTGCTGATTGATACCGGCGTTGAAGAAATAACCATTAAAGATGCCTAAGATGAGAAAGAATATATTTAAGGTAACAGGTATCCTTGCAATGGGTTTGGTTTTGTTGAACTCTTGCAGCAAGAAAAATCCGCCTCTGGTGTATTTTCCCGATATGTACTTTCCTGTAGCGTATGATCCGCTGCAGAAAGCCGAGGACCCTTATTCCAAGCACGAAAACGAGGTGCCGTTGTTCGCGTCGCGCGAAGGACAAACCGCACTTGCACCGGTTGAGGGAACCATCCCGCAAAACCGTGAAGGCATCATCGTAGACCGCACGCCGAAAAATATCGACGAATACAACGCCATGTACGACGCAAGCCGTCAGCAAAATATATCACCTTTGGATCCTGCGAATCGTGAAAACGACATTTCGCGCGGTAAGATTCTTTACGACCGTACTTGTGCAGCGTGCCACGGCACGGGCGGTGACGGTCAAGGGCCTATCGTTCAGTCCGGAGCATACAGCGGCGTACCCAACTATGCCGACCGTGAGCTGACCATCGGTTCTGTACATTTCGTTTTAGAAAACGGCCGCAACGCAATGGGCTCGTACGCCGGTCAGCTTACTCCCGGCGACAGATGGAGAGTGGCTTTGTATGTAATGTCGGAATTTAAAAAGAACGTTGCCGTACTGGATCGTCCTACGACCAATGCCAACGCCACTGCAATTGTTGCACCGTCAAACAGGCCCACACCGGCAGCTGCCAATATCGGCGGAAACCGGACAGATCCTGCCGCGCCTACAGCCACGCAGTATTCCAATCCCGAAGCCAAGTCTAATTCCGTAAAATAATAAAGATCCCGAT
This sequence comes from Chryseobacterium sp., assembly GCA_003852805.1. Taxonomy (GTDB): domain Bacteria; phylum Bacteroidota; class Bacteroidia; order Flavobacteriales; family Weeksellaceae; genus Elizabethkingia. The sequence continues at coordinate 1,527 of RDDY01000119.1, read as the reverse complement.
GTATAGTTTTTCTCCTAAATTAAGACTGTATTCTATAATACTGATCGTACTGGGGCTGGTGCTCTTCGGTATCGGTTACGCAATAAACAGTGGTATAGACACGGCACAGATAGAGCAACGTCTAAGTGCAAACAACCACGCATTGGAAAATGCTACACCCACGCACTCCAGTCAGTTGAATGGTCCGCAAGACCATCAGGCGCACGTAGACCATGCAATGCGTCAGGTGCATAACGAGCCGTTGTCTGCCTTGTTGACCGCAACTTCTCTGTTTTTCGGAATCGGTGCTTGTGCACTGTTCTTCTACAGTATTCAGAACGCTGCGCATGCCGGCTGGCCGGTAATCATTCTGCGTGTTATGGAAGCTATCGCTACCTTCATTCCCATCGGTGGAATAATCATGCTGGTAATTGTCTTGTTGAACGCAGGACATCTCGGACATCTCTATCACTGGATGGATCCCGAATTGACCGACCCGTCGTCTCCGCACTTTGACTCCATTTTGTTCCAGAAGAAAGGCTTTCTGAATATTCCGTTCTTCGTGATCCGATCTGTGATCTATGTGGGCGGCGCAACCTTCTTCCTTTGGAAGCTGAAGTCATTGTCAAAAAAACTGGATCAAACCAAAGCAAAAGCGGATTACCAGAAGCTGTACAACTGGAGCGTGGGCTACATTGTGTTCTTTGGTTTCGCATCTGCGGCATGGGCACTTGACTGGTGGATGTCTATTGACCCACACTGGTATTCTACACTTTATATTTGGTATACAATGGTCAGCTGCTTGACCAGCGCCATCGGTGTAATGATCATCGTCAGCGTTTACCTGAAAAGAAAAGGCGTACTGCCGCAGTTTAACGACAACCACCTGCACGATTTGGGTAAATTCCTTTTCGCCACTTCCATGCTGTGGACGTATATGTGGTTCTCACAATTCATGCTGTACTGGTATGCCGATACGCCCGAGGAAGTAAACTACTTCTTGGGTAGATTCAATTACTATTCGCCTACCTTCTTGCCGATGTTGATTCCTAACTTCCTATTGCCGTTATTGGTATTGGTGAGCAGCAGCATCAAGCGGAATTACAAAGTGGTAACTACCATGGCTGTGATTGTGATCTTGGGTCACTGGGTAGACTTCTTCAACATTGTGATGCCGGGCACCGTAGGTCCGTATTGGAATATCGGATTCCTTGAGATCGGAGCCTTCCTGTTCATCATCGGCCTTTTTACTTTCACCATCATGTTTGCATTGTCCAAACTGAAGTTGATACCAACCGGAAACCCATTGTTGCACGAATCGGAAATCTTCGAATATCCGTTCTAAGCGATATTGTTAATTTAAAAGCCCCGACTGCCAAGCAGTCGGGGCTTTTTTAGTATACCAGTGTGATTTCTTTGTGGTAGAAGCGGCGCATACCGCTATCAGTCTCAACGTGAAGATATCCGTCGACGTCTGCGCGGCGGATAATTCCGTTCTGTTTCTTTCCGTTTTCTTCAAACACCGAAACCTTATCTTTCCGGAATAGG
>RDDY01000298.1 GCA_003852805.1 Chryseobacterium sp. | reverse complement strand
GGCCAATGCTCACGAAAAAATAACGTGAATGCTCTGCATAAATTTGCAAACCGCCGAGCGAACATGGGATGCAACGGCGTCAGGTCAGCCGGATAACCGAAATGACAAAGATCCCAAATCACCTGCACGCCCATTTCTTGTGCAACGGTTTGGATGCGCTTGACATCGGAGAAATCATACCGCTCGGGTATCTGCTCTACTCTGCTCCACCGGATTCCTTCGCGCACCGTTTTTATGCCGAACGAGAGAAGTCCGCCAAAGTCTTCGTGCAGCCGCTCCAAATGGCCGGTTGCGGCTAACAGGTCAACGCGATTGCCGAAGGCGTTGAGGTGGTCTGCGCATTCAAAACCGCCCATCCAAAAGGATCGAAAAGGATTTTCTTTCACCATAATCAAAACGGCTTGATTGTGCGCTATTAATACTCTACCACCGCTTCCAGCTTTTTGAATAAGGCCAGCGATTGTGCCACCACTTGGTCCATATTGTAGTATTTGTACGTACCGAGGCGGCCCGTAAAATAAACATCGTCCAGCGTCTCGGCCAGTTTTTTATAACGGTTGTATAGTTCCTGATTTTCGCGACGCGGTATCGGATAATAAGGATCGCCTTCTGCTGTTGGATATTCGTAGACGATGGAAGTCTTGCTGTGCTCTTGTCCCGTCAGGTATTTGAACTCCGTAATTCGGGTGTACAGGTTATCGTTCGGGTAATTGACCGTACCTGTTTCCTGGAAGTTTTCGCGGTTTAATGTCTCGAATTTAAAATCGATGGAGCGATAAGGCAGCTTGCCGTAGCAATAATCGAAATAACTGTCGATGGGGCCGGTGAAGACCAACTTGCCGTGCGGTATGATTTCTACAATATCACGGTAATCTGTCTTCAGCATTACGCTGATGTTGGGGTGGGACAGCATTTTCCTGAACATCTCCGTATAGCCGTGCAGCGGCATGGCTTGGTAGGTATCCGTAAAGTAACGATCGTCAAAGTTACTGCGGGTGGGCACCCTTGCGGTGACGGATGCGTCCAGTTCAGACGGATCCAGCTCCCACTGCTTGCGGGTGTACCCGCGGAAGAATTTCTCATACAGTTCGCGCCCGACGGCGTTTACCACCACATCTTCGGAAGTGAGCACAGGCGAACGCTTTTCTGCCCTATTTGCCAAGAAACCACATACTTCATCAGACGATAAATTTAAGCCGTAGAGTTTGTTTATGGTGGTTGCATTGATGGGTATCGGAACGAGTTGTCCGTCGACGGACGCCAAGACGCGGTGCCGGTACGAGCGCCATTCCGTAAAACGGCTCAAATAGTTGAACACTTCTTTCGAGTTTGTGTGGAAGATGTGCGGTCCGTATTTGTGCACCAAGATGCCGTCTTCGTTATAGTGGTCGTAGGCATTGCCCGCTATATGGTCGCGTTTCTCCACGATCAATACTCGCTTCCCGCTGTTAGCCAAGCGTTCTGCCAAAACAGCTCCCGCAAAGCCGCAGCCCACAATCAGGTAATCAAACATTCGCCAGCATCTTTTTGGAGGTTACGGCATCGCTGATGATTGCTGACATCTGATCGGTTGTACGGTCCCAAGAATTGCCCGCCAAGAAAGAGTCTACCTTGGTCAACCATTCGGAACGATCACTTTTCGCCATTTCCTTTTCTGCACATGCGATGAACTCTTCGGCGGTATCGGCTATATGCACAAGTCCTTCTGTGCCGTACGGGCGCACAACGTCGTGGATGGCGGTGGAAATCACGGGTTTGCCGGCGGCCAAATACTCGGGTGTTTTTGTGGGACTGATAAACTCGGTCGATTCATTGATGGCAAACGGCATCAGTGCGATGTCCCACGAGTTGATGTATTGCGGCAATTCGTCGTAACTGCGTTGTCCCAAATAATGGATGTTCTCGGCTTGCGGCAATATTGCAGGGTCTATCTTCACCACCGGGCCGATGATCACGAAATGCCAGTCGGGACGCGAAGCCGCCATATTGCGCAACAGATCGACGTCGAAGCGCTCGTCTACCACGCCGAAGAATCCGAGGCGCGGAAAACCTATCTGCCCGTCGTCAACTTCCGCCGCCTGCTCACTGCGGGCTTGTGCAAAATGGTCGAAGTCTATGCTGCTGGGAAACGGATGGATATTGGGATGGCGATGTTTCTTGGCCTCGTACAGACGATGACCGCCGGTGAAAACAACGTCTGCTTTTTCCATCAGCTCCTCTTCAAGCGAGAGCAGTTCGGCGGGTGCAAAGCGAAACTGCGAAAGCTCGTCCATACAGTCGTAAACAACACTGCGCGGCGTGAGCGTTCGGGTGAATTGCAGGGCCATGGGAGTATAATACCAACAGATGTAATCCTGTATGCCCAAGTATTTAAAAGCGTTATGAACCAAGTGCGTAAGGCGTGCATTTCGGTCGCCTTCCTTTTTGGCCAAGAATAATTTGACCACGGCAATATTTTCTTTGGTAATGCCGGCCGCAAAATGGTCATCCTCCTCCGTGTCGCGCGGTTCCTCAAAATAATATACGCGGTACTGCTTAGCGAAGCGGCTTAGCAGATGCTGCGGCCGTTGGTATACGAAATCCCAAGGCAGGTGGGTAAAGCAAACGAGTTCCATTTCAGTAGTTTTATGGTTCAATAATCAACATTTAACAGATAAGAGAGAATATTTTCCATGCCCACAGCAGTAAAAGAAATTTACCGAATAGTGCGCATGAAAATGGCATAAAAACGCTTTTTTCTGCGTACAAATCCTTTGCCAACTTTGCACAAAAGAAGCCGTCCCACAGGGCGACGGCTGTATTAAAGCAAAATGTACGAGGAATTGAACTACCGAGGTTATTCGTTCAGCAGGTTTTTCAGATAGGAACCGTAGCCGCTTTTGCCGTATTTCTCTGCCGTTGCCAACAGTTTTTCATCGTCGATGAATTTATTGCGCCACGCGATTTCCTCGATGCAGCCGATCTTGAAGCCTTGGCGTTTCTCGATCACCCGAACAAACTCGGATGCGTCATGCAAAGAATCAAAAGTGCCCGTATCCAGCCAAGCGGTACCGCGGTCCAAAACGCCCACTTCCAGCTTTCCGTTTTTCAGGTAAACGTTGTTTACATCCGTAATCTCGAATTCTCCGCGCGGCGAGGGTTTGATGCTCTTCGCAATTTCCACCACATCGTTATCGTAGAAGTACAATCCGGGAACGGCATAATTCGATTTCGGGTGCTTGGGTTTTTCGTCGATGGAGATGGCTTTGAAGTTGTCCTCGAACTCCACCACGCCGTAGCGCTCGGGATCGGTGACGTGGTAGGCAAAGACCACTCCGCCGTCGGGATTGGTTTTGTTCTTCAACAGATGCCCCATCTCGGAACCGTAGAAAATATTATCGCCCAACACCAACGCAGCAGCATCGTCGCCGATAAAATCATCGCCCAAGATAAAAGCCTGCGCCAGGCCGTCGGGACTCGGTTGCACTTGGTATTGAATGTTGCAACCGATCTGCGAACCGTCGCCCAACAGTTTTATAAAACCCTCTTGGTCGTGGGGCGTGGTGATGATCAGGATATCCTTGATGCCTGCCAGCATTAATGTAGACAGCGGATAATAGATCATCGGCTTATCATACACCGGCATCAGCTGCTTGCTTACGGCAATGGTCAACGGATAGAGTCGGGTGCCGGAACCGCCGGCTAAGATTATTCCCTTCATATTGAGTGGTTTAGTGGGTGGGTGGTTGAGTGGTTTAGTGGAGTATATTTTGTCATTTCTTTGTGAATGTCCATTTGTCGGAGTTGATTACCATGCTTACCAGCATCGACAAAATTTCATCATACTTTTCATACAATTTTTTATAGGTGGCCGGATCAATATATTCGCAAGCCAGCGCAAAGTCCAACCAATTCTGCGTTTCGGTAGCTTCACCGTCGGCGTCTACCAGCTTGTTGACGAACAGTTTTTCATAACGACGCTTGCGCCAACCTTCGGCAATATTTCCGCAAACAGAACGCGATGACCTTCTTATTTGGTCGGTCAACGCGAAACGCTCTTCTACCGGAAAGGACTTGGTGAGACTATAAATATCCATAGCCGCACCAAAGGCCTCTTGGTATACCCTCAATTCTTTGTGATATCTTATTAAGGCCATGACGTCAACCCCTTAAACAACTAAACAACTAAACAACCAAATCCCTATACCACTCTATCCGTTGTATTGGGAACTATAATACTCCTGGTAGGCTCCGCTGGTGACGTGGTCGAGCCAAGCTTGGTTGGCGAGGAACCAGTCGATGGTCTTGGCAAGGCCTTCTTCAAAGGTTACCGAGGGTTTCCAGCCGAGGTCTCGGTTTAGTTTGGTGGCGTCGATGGCGTAGCGTTTATCGTGCCCCGGACGGTCTTTTACGTAGGTGATGAGCTTCTCGGATTGTCCCGGTTCGCGGCCCAGCTTTTCATCCATTTGTCGGCAGAGTTCCTTTACCAGGTCGATGTTTTGCCATTCGTTAAAACCGCCGATGTTGTAGGTTTCTCCCGTTTTGGCCTCGAAGAAGATTTGGTGAATGGCGCGCGCATGGTCGATGACAAAGAGCCAGTCGCGTGTGTATTTGCCGTCGCCGTAGATGGGCAGAGGCTTTTCGTTGATGATGTTCGAAATGCACAGCGGAATCAACTTCTCGGGGAAGTGGTTGGGGCCGTAATTGTTCGAGCAGTTGGACACGATGAACGGCAAACCGTAGGTATTGCCATAGGCGCGCACCAAATGGTCTGAGGCTGCCTTGCTTGCCGAATACGGCGACTGCGGATCATAGGCTGTGGTCTCTAAGAAATAGCCGGTTTCACCCAAGCTGCCGTAGACCTCGTCTGTGCTGATGTGGTAGAACAGATTTTCGCGCGGCCCGTCGGGGAAGTTGCCGTGGGAATGCGCGGAATCCGGTTGCCAAAATTCACGGCAAAGGTTGAGCAGATTGGCTGTACCGATGACGTTGGTATTGATAAAGGCATTGGGATCTGTGATGCTGCGGTCTACGTGGCTTTCTGCGGCCAGATGGATAACCGCATCGGGGCGATGCTTTTCAAAAACACTGCGCAGTTCATCGACTTGGGTAATGTCGGCCTTTTCAAAGGTATAGTTCGGTTTGTCTTCTATATCCTTCAGGTTCTCGAGGTTGCCGGCATAGGTCAGTGCGTCGAGGTTGACGATCTTCTTCTCGGGGTTATTCTTTACAAACTCTCGGACGACGTGCGAACCGATGAATCCGGCACCGCCGGTGATGAGGATGGTGGTCATTTGAGTGGTTTAGTGGTGGAGTGGATGAGTGGTTTAGTGTTTAGTGGTTTTCATGGACTATCCATGGAGTATCTATGGAGTATCTATGGAGTGGATGAGTGGTTTAGTGGTTTAGTGGTTTTGATGGACTATCTATGGAGTATCTATGGAGTATCTATGGAGCATTTATGGAGTGGATGGGTGGTTTAGTGTTTAGTGGTTTTCATGGACTATCCATGGAGTATCTATGGAGTAA
>RDDY01000199.1 GCA_003852805.1 Chryseobacterium sp. | reverse complement strand
CGGTTCTTAAGGTTCGATGACGTGAGTAAGCCCTAAAGCTACATCTACGACTGCTTGGTAAGCGATCATATGATATATTTAACGGATATTCACTGTATATTTTATAGTATCGAAAAATGCCTGATTGAAGGAGGAATCCTGTGCGTACAGCTTGTATAGTTCTAGTTCCTGTCTCCTCTGTTTAGACATTACATCATCCAAAATCTTTCGCAGAGCAAGATCCCTGTTCTGCATATCCGGATTTTCAGCAACCTTCAGCCTGAAGTCTGGATGTGCCTGAACTGATTTTGTTAATGAGAGCAACTTAATCCGCTGATCTTCAGGAGTAGCTTCCCAGCCCTGGAACCAGCGTTCGTTGAAAGTCTGAATTATCTCTTCGAGCTCAGATTTCTCATTTTGCCCGCCGTGTGCTCCCCGGATATTAGGATTCTGGGGATCGACCTCTTTCTCGCTGTCATCAAGACCAATGCTTGTTGCAAGCTTACTCCGTTGCAGTGCATAAGTCGATAGATCAACTGATTCCAGCAATTTATCCAGATAATCGTCTTCCGGATTTTCTATTTTCAGTTTTGGGATCAGGAATTTTAGGAACCAGAAAAGTTTTTCCCAGCCTATAATTTCGAATGGCAGCAAGGCTGCAACCTGACCATAAATCTTCACAAACTGCTTTGCTTTAATCTTGAAGTCAGCCTGCTGTTCATTATCCCACTCCAGTTCGGTTTCAAAACGCTGGACTGCTATATCTATAATAGGACTGAGCTGTTGTGCATCAATACCGCTGAAATACTTGGCGTTGAAATCATCTACCTCGTGCTGTTCATAGACTCCAGCATCATCCAGGCTTTCTTTCAGGTCGTGTAAAACATTTACATCCGTAGGTGAGCTTAATGAAGTAGAAGTATAGAATGGATCAAAAGCATCTTTAATGTCGTCTGTCGTATTGAAAAAATCCAGCACAAACAGGTCTTCAGTCTTTTTACCGAGTTTATTCGCTGCCCTGTTCAGTCGTGACAGTGCCTGAACCGCTAGAACTCCCTGCAGTTTCTTGTCCACATACATGGTAGAAAGCTTCGGCTGATCAAAGCCGGTCAGGTATTTATTGGCGACTACCAGTATTCTGTAATCATCTTGATCAAAAACTTCTCTGGTTTCAGTTTCTGCGAAGCCGTTCATTTGTGTCTCGGTATATTCTACACCGTCCACAATTTTCTTCCCTGAAAATGCAATTACGATCTTAAATGGATTGCCTTTTTCAGCAAGCAACCTTTGCAGAGCCTTATAATAACGGATTGCCGATTCTATACTCTGAGTGACTACCATCGCCTTGGCTTTGGCTTTCAGCTTCTTTGGCCTTACCACAGCATTCATGAAATGATCCAGCATGACCGCAGCTTTGGTGTCGATGGTCTGCTGATGTTTTTCTACATAAGCTTTTAACTTTGACTGCGCTTTAGCAGTATCAAAAAGCGGGTTATCCTCGATGGATTTTTCAAGTTCGTAGTAGCTCTTAAAAGTTGTGTAATTCGCCAGTACATCTAGAATAAAGCCTTCTTCTATGGCTTGCTTCATCGAATACAAATGGAAAGGCCGAAAGCTGCCATCTTCCTGTTGATCGCCAAACTTCTCCAAAGTGGTATTTTTTGGCGTGGCTGTAAAGGCGAAGTAGGAAGCGTTCTGAGACATCTTTCTGGATTTCATAGCCTCATTCATCTTATCCTGCCAATCAGTCGCATCTGCATCTTCATTTGCTCCCAGAACACGGTTGAGGTTATCAGCCGTGGAACCAGAGTTAGAACTATGGGCTTCATCTATGAGTACGGCAAACTGCTTATCACTCATATCTGCAATGCCATCCACGATGAATGGAAACTTCTGGATGGTAGTAACTATGATACGCTTGCCGCCCTCCAGCGCAGCTTGCAGATCTCGTGAGCTGTAAGCAGGTGCAACAATGTTCTTCACTTCCGAGAACTCCCTGATGTTTTCACGAAGTTGTTTGTCCAACAATCTTCTATCTGTCACTACAATAACGGAATCAAAAACGGGATCCTCCTGACTTCTCTTCCCAGCAGCTGCATTGTTCTCAGGATAGGCTTCTATAAGCTGGTAAGCCAGCCACGTGATAGAGTTAGATTTGCCCGATCCTGCACTGTGCTGAATAAGATAGCGTTCACCCGGACCTTTTTGCGTAGCATCGGCAATCAGCTTTCTAACCACATCCATCTGGTGATAACGAGGAAAGAAGAGTGTCCTACTATTCAGACTATCCTTATCTGAACCGTCAAGCCGAACAAAATGCTGAAGTATATTTGCGAGGCTCTCCTTCGTCAACACCTCGTTCCACAGATAGGACGTCTTATGACCAAACGGATTTGGTGGGTTGCCTTTACCGAAATTATTGCCAAGGTTGAACGGCAGGAAGAATGTATTAGCTCCGTTAAGCTTTGTGGTCATATAAACCTCATCGGTATCTACGGCAAAATGCACGACACAGCGACCAAAATTCAATAAGATTTGATTTATGTCTCTCTGGAATTTATACTGGTTAATTCCATGAACTCTGGCATTCTGCCCTGTCCACTGATTTTTCAGTTCGATGGTACTTATAGGGAGACCGTTAAGAAAGATGACCATATCAATCTCTTCCCTAGGATTGGCAAGTGAGTATGCCAGCTGTCTGGTAACACTGAATTGATTCTTCTTAAAATTCTCTTTTACCGTATTACTGCTGTTCTGGAGCGGCAGCACATAGAACAGTGTAAAATGTGCATCATCAACAGCCAAGCCTTTCCGCAATACTCTCAAGACACCGTATTTCTTGATTAGCTTATCAAGCCTGTCCAGGATTTTTAGCTTCCAATCAGATTGACGCTTAAGCTTGTCCAGTTCTTCAGGCTGTGTATTCTCCAGGAAATCCCAGAACCTGACTTCGTCTACAGCATATCTGGCATTATAATCCGCTGGGCTACCGATGTAATAACCATTTCCACCATAAGGCGTTGTCGCTTCTGATACGATACCGTTTTTTATGTCTTCTGTACTGCAACCTGCCAATGTTTTTTCAATGGCTACTTCCAGGGCTAGTTCGTTGGTTTGGCTTCTCATCGATATCTCTGTTTTCTTAAGGGTATTAATGCAGAATTGTTGCTGTGAAGTTAATGATTCACAGGTTCAAATACTGTTTTGAGGCACGCTCCACGCCCACCTCCTCTATCAGTTGGGCGATATAATTTGGCAGCTCAGCGATTTGGGCTTCACCAAAGCTTCGTTCAATCTTTTGAATGGTTGTCATTAATTTGTGTTTTAATTTTTAATCAAGATACTGCTTCCGCTGGCTGCGTCATCCTTTGCTTGCCAATTTTTTTTCTCATGGCTTCCTCAAACCTTGAACCGGAGAACGAACTGATCAGTATTTCGATCATTTCATCGTGATGTGTTTTCACTTGGTCTTCATTCCAGGTTTTATAATCGTGATGCACTTTCAACATTTTTAAGCTTTCTACACTGCCGCTAACGCTACCGTTGATAAAGGATTCGACATATGCCTTCTTCATATCATACGAGCTGTTTTGCAGTCTAGAATTCTCACTTCCAGAGATCATCACCAGATTACCAAAACAATGTAAAAGCTCCACCTGCAAAGTGACATTACTGTTGGTTTTAGGATTTTGTGGCGCTATATGCTCTATGGACCTGTTAGGTCTGAAAATGTAAGATTCTGCTATTTTTCTGTGTTCCACATCGTCAAAATGGCTGCTTCGCTCTTCCCATAAATAATAATCCAACCGCCAGAACCAATAACGATTTACAGCACCATAGTTGAGGTCAATGTTTTGACCATGCAACCGTTCATCATCCCATTCTTGTAAATATTGTAATGAACGGTGTACGGAAGAATCCTTATTCCCCCTCAAATAAATTAGAAACGGCTTCAACCACACATGAGCTTGCGTGCTCACATACAACATAGATTGATATTGACTGAATCGCTTCTTTGCAACCTCATCGCCAGACACCTGTACGGAATAGCCTGTAACCGAATTGCTTGTGATTTTGCTGCGAATAATATGGTAGTCCAACAGCAATCTGCATTCAAATAAGGTATCTAAAAATGCTTCAACCTCAGCGGTCTGGGTCAGAACCTCAAAAGTGCTGAGTAGTTTAAGCTTATTGAAATGTTCCGAAGCTCGCTCCACCGTTATCTGCGTTGACAATACGATCAATAAGAATTCGGAAAAATCGATTATAGCCCGACTTTGTGTCTCTGCGGAATTGGTTGTCGGCTTGTTCTTATCAGCCTGGATTTCGCTTAACTTAAAACTTTCATTAAGCTCTAATGCTTCTTTACCGATGAACTCTTTTCTGGCTTCGGCATTTATTATCAGATTCAGAACTGCTGTATTACCACTTTGTGCGGCATCTTCATCCAGTTCTGGCAATATCGATTTATCCATCTCTGATACGACATTCCACAATCTTGTATAATAATCGTATTTGTCTGGCGACACCAGTTTAAGCAGACGTACCTTTAAAATTTCATGATTTTCTAGGTTCTTACCTGTCTGGTTCATACGCTCAAAATGCCTGGTCAGTGCCTTTAAATCGTATTGCCTGGGCAATTCAGAAAGGAAAAAGGTCGTTTGGTGGTAAACATAATCCTTAAATGCATCAGCCTGATCTCCGACTTTATTTTTCAGGAAATCATCTATATAACTCAGTGCATTTTCCATCATCTGGTTCATGTACCCGGATTCTGCTACAACAATTTTATTATTCAGGTATTGCTGATCGTGTTTTCTGGCAAAAAACTGCAATCTGGATTGATTGTCGCACAACACAAAGTCTCTCCATCCAAATGAGATTCCCAGCAGCATGAGCATCGTACATCTTTGCTGACCGTCCACCAGATCGTAGCAGTCTTCTCCGGTATGGTAAACCGTAAACATACCGATGTAATACGGCTGTTCTTTATTTTTCTCAAAACTATTGAACAAATCGTTCAGCAAATTCTCTATTTGCGGCTGCTCCCAGGTGAAGAGACGCTGGTAGAGTGGAATAGAAAATCTTAATGTGCCGATGCCAGCCGGTGTGAATTTATTGTTGTCCAAAGCTTAATTCTTGTAGTTTTTCTTTGATCTCAGCCAGAGTCTCCCGGTATCTTCCTCTGGTACTTTTCTCACCAAACAGATGTTCTCCAGTGCGTCTACAATCCTGTTGCATCTGAGCCAGGAAAAAGCTGGGTGACGGTGCCTGGTCCAGGGTAATCACAATCTCTTTGTCGGCAACATATCTGTGAACTGCTGTCTGTGCGGTCTTAACTACAGAGTATCTGTGATCTGAAACGAGATCCATAATCAACAGGCTGGCATCTACCAATTGCGCTTGCCCAAACTTGACGAAATAGGCGAATGCGAGAGCTTCTATTACTTCCCGGTAGTAGCCATGCTTCTCCTTGTTAAGCTTTTGAAGCTCCTTATAAACTTCAGTTTTACTGAAGTTTTTAAATAAGTCAAGAAAATG
>RDDY01000172.1 GCA_003852805.1 Chryseobacterium sp. | reverse complement strand
CTTTGTCGTCACTTAGTCTTTCTGTAAGCTTTGCCTTGAAAGTATAAATCATTCGCTGGATTTCATTGAGTTCCGAGATTAATTCACTAACAGCGTCTGTGTCAATTAAAGCCAACTCCCGTGTAAGAATCAATTGCGTCTGCAACTCGAATGACGAACCATTAGCGACTCCAAGGAAATGATTGAATTCGCGGTCGGAATTACGGCCGGCACCTTCCGCAATATTCGAAGGAATCGAAACGGCCGCTCTTTTAATCTGTGATATCAAACCGAACTTTTCGTCAGCAGGCAACTTTGTCGAGTGCTGATACACCAGCTTCGCCAGCGCAATCGACTTTTGCCAAAACAGAAGCTTTTCAAAATTGTGCATCGTTATTTATCCGAATTAAAAATCTGTAGTCTGCGGTCTGTTTTCTGCGGTCTGCGCCATAAGCGCAACGAACTCATCAAACAGATAATTGCTGTCCTCGGGGCCGGGCGTGGCCTCGGGGTGGTACTGGACGGAGAAGCAAGGGTAATGTTTATGGCGTACGCCTTCGTTGGTGCGATCGTTCAGCGCGATATGGGTTTCTTCCAAATCGGTGTTTTTCAACGATTCTTGGTCAACGGCGTATCCATGGTTTTGGGAAGTGATGGCCACTTTGTTGGTGCGCAAGTCCAGCACCGGATGGTTGCCGCCACGGTGACCGAATTTCAATTTGTAGGTTCTTGCGCCACAGGCCAAAGAAATTAACTGGTGACCAAGGCAGATGCCGAAAATCGGAACTTTGCCCAAGATGCCGCGAATCATTTCCTGTGCATGCGGCACGCTCATCGGGTCGCCGGGACCGTTGGAAAGCATGACACCGTCGGGGTTGATCATCAGGATGTCTTCGGCAGTCACATTTTGCGGAACTACAATAACATCACAGTGGCGCTCGTTCAGTTCGCGCAGGATGCCGTTCTTTGAACCGAAATCTACCAAGACCACCTTCATGCCTCGACCGGGACTGGCGTAACTGCTCTTGGTGGAAACTTTGCCCACTTGGTCGGTCGGTGTCGGTGCGGATGTCAATTCTTGGATAACCGCTGTTTCGTCGGCGTCGGCATTTACAATTTTTCCTTTGGTTACGCCCGCGCTGCGCAGTACGCGCGTCAGCCGCCGGGTATCAACGCCTTGCAAACCGCTGATTTTCTTTCTCGTCAGATATTTATCCAAGCTCATCCGGCTGCGGAAGTTGGACGGAAAGTCGCAAACTTCGCGAACGATGAGCCCGCGGATGCTCGGCTCAATGCTTTCATAATCATCGCGGTTGATACCGTAATTGCCTACCAAAGGGTAAGTCATGCATACAATTTGTCCTGAGTACGACGGGTCCGAAATCAGTTCCTGATAACCGGTCATTCCGGTGTTGAAAACCACCTCGCCCATCGAGTCGGCATCGGCGCCGAAGCTTTCGCCATGGAAAACCTCACCCGATTCTAATATTAATTTTTTGTTCATATTGTTGTTAGATGTTAGAAGTCAGATGTTAGAAGTCAGATGCTAGACATTAGATTCTAGAAATTAGGTGGTGGATATTTGATCTCAATAGTGCGATTGTTGTTGTTTGTATCTTGATATACAACCGCATCCGGAAATCTGTTAGCTGTTATTCGACATCTGAAATCTGAAATCTGTTGTCTCACTTTATCTTTCGTATACCACCTTGCCATCCACCAGCGTCATCACGGGCCAGCCTGTGCATTCCCAGCCGTGGAAGGGTGTGTTGCGGCCTTTGGAGACGAAGGTGTCTTTATCGACTTTTTCGGTTAAATCTAGGTCGATGAGGGTCAGGTCGGCGCAATAACCCTCTTTTATTTTGCCTACTTTATCGAGTTTGAAAACTTCTGCCGGTTTGACGGTCATCCAGTCGATCAGTTGTTTCAACGACCATTTTCCGGTTTTTACGAATCGGGTGTACAGCACGGGAAAAGCCGTTTCAAAAGCGACGATGCCGAACGGCGAGTCGTACATTCCTTGCCCTTTTTCTTCTTCGGTGTGAGGCGCGTGGTCGGTGGCAATGCAATCGATGATGCCGTCTTCCAAAGCTTTGATCAAAGCTTCCTTGTCTTCCCGGGCGCGAAGCGGCGGATTCATTTTATAGTTGGTATCGGCGGACGGGATATCGTCTTCGGTCAAAACCAAATGATGTGGCGAAACCTCTGCCGTAACATTGATCCCCGCTCTCTTCCCGTCGGCAATCACGCGAACAGATTCTTTCGCCGAAACATGGCAAACATGGTAATGGGCATCGGCAGCCTCGGCCAGCAGAATGTCACGCGCAATGTGCACCGATTCGCAGACGCTCGGGATGCCTTTCAATCCCAACTCGTCGGAACGCTTGCCGTCGTGCATGCATCCGCCCAAGATCAATGAATTGTCCTCGCAGTGCGCCACGATCGGCAGTTCCACTTTTTTGGCTTCGTGCATCGCCTCGTACATCACACCCGCTTCCTGAATGCCCACACCGTCATCGGTAAAGCCGACTGCGCCTTTTTCTTTCAGGGTTCTAAAGTCGCTCAACTTTTCTCCTTTAGAATCCTCTGTGATGGCACCGTACGGCCGCACTTTTACCACTGCCGATTCTTGGATTCTGCGGAGCAAATCATCAAAGCGCTCGGCACGGTCGGGCACAGGATTGGTGTTGGGCATCGGGCAAATGGTGGTATAACCGCCTTTGGCAGCCGCTTTGGATCCTGTGGCAATCGTCTCCTTGTGTTCGCCGCCGGGTTCGCGCAGATGAACATGCACATCGATAAATCCCGGGCTGATGAACTTGCCGTCGGCGTCAATTACTTCAGCGGAATCGGCCGTGATGTTTTCCGCAATTTCCGTGATGATACCGTTTTCGATTTTCAAATCGCGAGAAACCGGGTGACCGTCGTCCGCGAGAATTTTTCCATTTTTAATCAGCAGCATTTTTACTTTTTATTTGAATGTAAATCCTTTCTGTTCCAATTCGTCTTTCAAAATCGCCATCCGAGCGAAGACACCGTTTTGCATCTGTTTGAAAATGCGCGACTTCGGGCTTTCCACCAATTCGCTGTCTATTTCCACTCCCCGATTGATGGGCGCGGGATGCATGATAATGGCGTGATCTTGCAGTGTAGATGCGCGCTGTTTCGTGAGGCCGAATCTATTGAGATAGTCGGCTTTTTTCAGTGTCATTTTGTTGGAGTGTCTCTCGTGTTGGATACGCAGCAGCATCAAAACATCCACTTCCTTCACCAAGGAATCAAGCGATTGATAAGTGCCGTTGACCAAGGTTCCTTCTTCAAACCATTCTTCGGGTCCTGAAAAATAAACCCGGGCGCCCAACATTCTCAGCGCTTCGGCATTGGAGTTGGCCACACGGCTGTGTTTCACATCGCCTACAATTCCCACTTTCAAACCGGCGAAGCGCCCGAACTCTTGTTTTATGGTCATCAGGTCCAAAAGGCTCTGCGACGGGTGATTGCCCGTTCCGTCGCCGCCGTTGACAATGCGGATATCCATGCCACTCAACTCATCATAGAAGCGCTCTTTGCTGTGGCGGATGACGGCCAGGTCTACACCGATGGATTCCAAAGTTTTCACCGTGTCGTACAAACTTTCTCCTTTATTCACAGAACTGGTGGAAACATCAAACGGAATAACCTTCAGGCCCAGCTTTTCTTCGGCCATCAGAAAGCTTGTTTTTGTGCGCGTGCTGTCTTCAAAAAAGAGGTTGCTCACAAAAATATCCTGCTGCGCTTTTACCGTTTTTCCTTGGGCAAACTCCATCGCCGTTTGGATGAGGTCGTTTATTTTCTCGGCCGAGTAATCTGAAAGTGTGTACATAAGCTTGAGTTTTGAGCAAAAAAAAACGAAGCCCAAAGACTTCGTTTCTAAAAATAAATATTGTGATCGCCTACGGCGCTGTCTGCAAAATTGTCCAATGAAATTATTGTTCTCATTGGGTGCAAAGATAAGGATAATCTGGAAAGCTTTGCAAGTTATGTGGAGATATTGTCCAGAGAATTTGGATAGCAGCCAAAATACCGGACCGGGTTTTCGAGATTCCAGACTCGATCTGTAATTTGCCAAACATTGTTAACAGTAGTCACCGCTCCCGGCAGTTACTTGTTAATATGAGATTCGATATCCATTTGCTGATGAAGAATCCTGATGATTTCTACAGTCTCTTCTTTTAAGTTTACCTTATAAAAAATGAAATGTGATTTTACTCTGGATCTAAAATATCCTTTTCTTATATCGCTGTAATCTGTTCCCGATTTTGGATTCTCAGAAATGTATTCAATTTCGTCAATGATTACGTCAAGGTAATAATCAGCTTGTCCCGGAGACCATTTTTCGAAAGTATAAAGCCAAATATTTTCTAAATCAGCTTCCGCCTGCCTACTTATTTTGTAATTCATCAGCCAGCGGAATGTTTCTGACGTAAACTTTGCTTGAAACTTTCCCGATCAAAATCTGTCGTAAAACCAGATCTTTCTCCCCTTTCCAGTTCCTTAATTAATTCCGCTTTTTTGACTTCCTCAAATTCAAACATTCTCAGTGCCGCTCTTACAACTTCACTCGCCGAAGAATATTTTCCCGTTTTTATCTGAGAACTGATAAAATCATCGAAATAATCGCCCAATAAAATCGAAGTATTCTTAGCCATTGTTTTTGAGATTTAAAATTCTAAGCCAAATATACCAAATTTTGGTATCTGTATAAAATTATTTATGAGCGACTGTCAAGACTAGCCGCAGTTACCGGCCAAAGCCAAATATACACATCGCGCAGATGAGAGATATTTTGTAGCATAAAGCGACCGATGCATTTTCGCAATACATTACTAATAGGAATATAAGCTTAATTCTGTCCAGGTCGCAATAGCGAATCAACGGACAAGCATCAGCTCGCAGAGAAAATCTGCGTGAATGCAACGCTCGACATCATAATAAGTAGCGAAACAGAACGCTGCAAATAACAATTATTTTTAATTTTAAGCTGCATTACTCTAAGCTTATGAAAAATTACCATATCGAAAGTCTTCCGGATTATTTCAAACAATACAAATTATCGATAAAGAACCCCGCTCGTTTTTGGGATAAAATTGCCGACGAAAACTTCGTCTGGTACCAACGCTGGAGCCGCGTGGTGCAGGCAGATATGATAGAAGCCGATATCAAATGGTTCAAAAATGCAAAATTGAATATTACCAAAAACTGCATAGACCGACATCTGGCACCACGCGGCGAAAAGACGGCCATTATCTTTGAACCGAACGATCCTAACGAGCCCGAACAGAGAATCTCATACAATGAGCTGTACGAGCGAGTGGGAAAAATGTCAAATGTTCTGCGCGATTTGGGCGTGCAAAAAGGTGACCGAGTCTGCATTTACTTACCGATGATTCCCGAACTGGCGGTGTGCATGCTGGCCTGCGCGCGCGTGGGCGCTATTCACTCGGTTATTTTTGCGGGCTTCTCGGCTTCGGCGGTCGCGTCACGCGTGAACGATTGCGGGGCGAAACTGGTCATTTGTTCC
>RDDY01000201.1 GCA_003852805.1 Chryseobacterium sp. | reverse complement strand
AAAGCATCTACACCTCTTTTCAGTGCATCTCTGGACTCGATATCGAATTTAATTTCTTTTGCCATAATTCTTGCTTTTTGCGGCTAGCGAATGGCTGATTGCCCGCTGCCGTATTTAGTTGTTGTTTAATTTATTCCAAAGGCTTACCAGCTTTTTCTTGAGCAATACGATCTCTTCTTGAATTGCGTCATAATTCTCGGCTTCAACATAATCCAGATCGCGTGCAAGCAGAAATTGGTACTCAGCCTCACTGGCCGATCCTAGAGCTATATTGATGAAGTTTGCGAACTCCTTATCGGAGTTGCGGCCACAACCTTCTGAGATATTATACCCGATCGAAGCAAACGATCTTCTTATTTGCGAAGTGAGACCAAACAGTTCCTCACGCGGAAAGTTGCGCGACAGTTCATAAACTTTTAAGGTGATGATATGGCTTAGTTGCCAAACCTCAAATTTTCTAAAGTCTCTCATCTTTTTGAAGCGATCGCGAAAGCTAAAAGCCAATTGCTATCAGCCAATCACTCCAAATAAATCGCTTTCTTTTACAATTAAATAATCTTTGCCGTCGAGTTTCAGTTCAGTGCCGGCGTATTTGCCATAAAGAACTTTGTCGCCGACTTTTACAGTCATGGGCTCGTCTTTCTTGCCTTCGCCTGCTGCGACTACGGTTCCTTCCTGCGGCTTTTCCTTTGCCGTGTCAGGGATGATGATTCCGGAAGCTGTTTTGGTCTCAGCCTGAGCCGGCTCTACCAGAACTCTGTCGGCCAATGGTTTGAAATTTACTGACATATCGATAATTTTTTAGGTTTCTGCGATCTGTTTAGACCAACACCGTGCCAATAGGATTTTGTGACAAAACAACAAGCCTTGTGAATTGTGCCGAACTGTTACTTGTTGATAATCAGTCGTCAGTGACTCTGCGCAACCTTGTCAATTTTTCAAACTGATGCTTTTGAGTTGACATATTGTCAGGATTCTAATAATAGCTCTTGGCGAAACTTTGCAACTCGGGGAAGAATGAATCGTACGCTGCTTTTAACGATTCTTTGTTGGTAAGAAATGCATCAAAAACAGGAGTGTCCAAAGTCAGATACTTTGTTTTCCGCAACACATTATTCATGCTGTGGCGGATGCCCCAATCGTGTCGATAATTGAAAAGCCAGTTGTCCTGTTCCATGTACGGCAGCATCCGTTTGAAGTTGTCGGGCAACAGTTCATCGTGATTGTGCAGCGTTCGATAGGTGGCCAGCGAGAAGCCGAGCCATTCATCTTTGTTCATGATTGCGGAATCATTCGCCAAGAAATAATCAAAAGCGACATCTACGAACGCTCCCGCATATAGTCTGACAAACGGTGAGAAAACTTTCTTCGCTTCCCGAAAGCTTTCATGTGCGTCGGTGAAAGAGTCAATGGCTCGGTGGAGTTTTATTCCCTGTTGTATTTCCGACGGATAGTTTTCCCGGTCACGGTTGCGGATGAAATCGGCAATCATATTGCCCACAAGTTGACCGTCGGTTGGGGAAAGATAAGCGTGGGCAAGGAAATTCATTTTATCAGAAAAGCTTAGCGTGAAAATCCTCAATCTTGCTCACGCTGACTATTTTAATGCCGTAGTCGCGCTTCGGGACCTTGCTCAGTTTTGAAATAAAAATGCGTTCGTAACCTAACTTTTCTGCTTCCAAAATTCTCTGCTCCACTTTTGTAACGGGGCGGATTTCGCCGCTCAGACCGATTTCACCTGCGAAACAGTCGAGTTCCGGCAGAGCGATATCTTCCGAGGACGACAGAATGGCCGCCACGACAGGAAGGTCCAGCGCCGGATCGTCGGTCTTGATGCCGCCCGTGATGTTGAGAAAGACATCCTTTGCGCCCAACTGAAAACCTGCTCGTTTTTCCAAAACCGCCAGCAGCATGTTCAGCCGTTTTGCATCGAAGCCGGTGGAGCTGCGCTGCGGTGTGCCGTAAACCGCCGTGCTCACCAACGCCTGAATCTCCAGCAGCATCGGGCGGTTGCCCTCCAGTGTCACCGCAACAGCGCTGCCGGACAGATCTTCTTCCTTCTTGGTGATCAGGATTTCAGATGGATTCTTGATCTCCTTCAAACCGGCCGTCACCATTTCATAGATGCCGATCTCGGCCGTGGAGCCAAAACGGTTCTTGGTGGCACGCAGCAGCCTGAACAGATGATTGCGGTCGCCATCGAAATTGAGAACGACATCCACCATATGTTCCAAAACTTTCGGTCCGGCAATTTGTCCGTCTTTCGTGATGTGTCCGACCAGGAAAACAGGAATGGAATATTCCTTCGCAAATTTGATGATATCGCCTGAGCATTCGCGGATCTGCGAAACCGTCCCCGGTGACGACTCGATCATCTGAGTGTGCAAGGTCTGGATGGAGTCTATGATGATGAAATCAGGTTGCAGTTTCCGCGCCTCGGAAATGATTTTTTCTACCGAGGTTTCGGTATAAAGGAAACAGTTGGGGTTTTTTGCATCCGCCAGTCTGTCTGCACGCATCTTGATCTGCGAAGCGCTTTCCTCGCCCGACACATAAAGAATTTTCTTCTTCATCTTCAGCGCCAACTGCAAAAGAAGGGTGGACTTACCGATGCCGGGTTCGCCGCCGATCAACGTAACCGAACCCAGTACAATGCCGCCGCCCAAAACGCGGTTCAGTTCCTCACTCGGGGTTTTGATGCGCTGTTCGGCATCGGCTTCCACATCAATGATGTTGATGATATGTTGACGATGGCCGGTGCCACCGGCGTAATTCTTTGTCGTTTTTTCTACAATTTCTTCCACCAGCGTATTCCAGGCGTTGCAGTTTTTGCATTGGCCGTGCCACTGGTTATATTGACTGCCACAGTTCTGGCAGAAATAGGCTGTTTTTACTTTGGCCACTTTATATCGGATTAAATTTAGTCGTGCTTCGGCCTTTTATTACAGCTTCTAAAGTGCACTCGCAGCGGCCGAAAACAAGCCAACAAAGATAAGGAATTTAGTGTTAAAACCGATGTGGTATTCGGGGTAACTTAAGCTTTATTGGGTTGATTTGTAGTGGTTTAATGTTGATTTGTGATAAACGTTTGCATCAAATAAAAACTGTGCGACACAAGCCGCACAGTAGATGGAGTTTGATGGTTTATAATTTAAAACCGCTTGCCTATGCCCAGCATTCCTTTGGCAAAGACACGGGCGTCGGCTTTCTCGCCGAACAATCGGCCCAGGCCTGTTCCGACTTCAAAAACGATGTTGTTTTTCGTGATCCATTTGCCGCCGAAACCGACGCCCAAACCGAAAGAAGTAACATTCTCGGTGGTGGTGTAAGAGTTCGTCATGTAACCCCACTGCGGATCATACATATAATGGTAGGTGGAAACCTCTTGCCCCACCAAGCCGCCGAAGCCTTCCACAAAAAATCCGCCTGCGCGTTTCTTGCCGAAATAATAGCGGTAGTAAGGCGTCACTTGCCAATAGCCCGAAGCGTCCACGGTGTAATCATCCAAGATAAACATCGTCGCGATACCGATGCCCGAATCGTGGTTCAGGACTCTCTCGTACGAGAAATTGGCCACGCCCAACACCAGAGCGATGGGGTTGATGACAATGTCGTTGGAGCGTTCCGGCGCCGGTGTGCCGATGTTGCTGTCTGTCGATTCGACTTGAGCAAGTGCTGAGGTTGCCAGACCGACCGCCAGCAGTAGTGTAAAAAGTTTCTTCATAAAAGGTTGATTAGAATTGGTGTCAAATGTAATTTATTTAAGCATTCGGCAAAGAAAAAAATGCTGCGTCTTAAATGCTGATTATTTTAGCTGCTTTTCCGTCCTGATTCCTGCTTTGTCCAATTAAGCCGGAACGTTTAACTTTGCGCAAACCAAAACTCATGAGTAAAAAGAGCACCAAATACATCTTCGTTACGGGCGGAGTCACCTCTTCATTAGGCAAAGGCATCATCTCCGCATCGCTCGGGATGTTGCTGAAAGCGCGTGGCTACAGCGTGACGATTCAGAAGCTCGACCCTTATATCAACATAGACCCCGGAACGCTGAATCCGTACGAACATGGCGAATGCTATGTGACCGAAGACGGCGCTGAAACCGATCTGGACCTCGGACACTACGAGCGTTTCCTCGACAGCCCGACCAGCCAGAACAATAATGTAACCACAGGAAGAATCTACCAGACCGTTATCGAGAAAGAGCGCAAAGGAGATTTCTTGGGCAAAACGGTGCAGGTAATTCCGCATATTACCAATGAGATAAAGCGTCGGATTAAAATCCTGAGCAAACAGAATTACGACATCATCATCACTGAGATCGGGGGCACGGTGGGCGATATTGAATCGCTGCCGTATATCGAAAGTGTACGTCAATTGAGATGGGAACTGGGTGAGGGAAATTCTATGGTAATCCATTTGACGCTTCTGCCGTATTTGGCAGCCGCCGGAGAATTGAAGACCAAGCCGTCGCAACACTCGGTTCGTCAGTTGATGGAAAGCGGCTTGCAGGCCGATGTTTTGGTGTGCCGAACCGAGCACAAAATACCGAAAGAGCAGCGCGCAAAGTTGGCGCAGTTCTGCAACGTTAACCTCGAAAATGTGATCGAAAGCATCGATGTCGATACCATCTACCGCGTTCCGCTTGAATTGCAAAAACAGCATTTTGACCGTGTGGTTCTCCAAGAGCTCAACCTTCCCGTCGACAAAGATCCTGAACTGAAGGAGTGGAAAAACTTCCTTAAAAAATACACTCACCCGAAGCGCAGCATAGAGATTGCGCTGGTAGGCAAATATGTATCGCTCCAAGATTCGTATAAGTCGATTGCCGAAGCATTCATTCACGCCGGCGCGGACTTGGAAACCGAGGTCAACATCCGATGGGTGTACAGTGGTGATCTGACGGCGGATAATGTAGCGGAAACTTTGGCAGGCGTAAACGGTGTATTGATTGCGCCGGGTTTTGGTGACCGCGGCATCGAGGGAAAAATCTTGGCTGCACAATACGCTCGTGAGAGCAGCATTCCGCTGTTGGGCATTTGCCTCGGCATGCAGGTAATGACAGTGGAATTTGCACGCAATGTTTTGGGGTATGCCAAGGCAAACAGCACCGAATTTGACCGAGCTACGCCCGAGCCTGTCATCAGCCTGATGGAGGAGCAGAAAAATGTGGTGGACAAAGGCGGCACCATGCGTCTCGGCGCTTGGAAATGCGTTCTGAAACCAAACAGCAGATTGCAGAACATCTACGGCAGCCGAAGCATAAGCGAGAGACACCGCCACCGCTATGAGTTCAACAGCGACTTTTTGCCGGAGTTCGAGAAAAACGGAATGATTGCGAGCGGCACCAACCCTGAGACGGGCTTGGTAGAAGCCATCGAGCTGAAAGATCATCCGTTCTACGTCGGTGTACAGTACCACCCGGAATATAAGAGTACCGTGGCCACACCGCATCCTTTGTTTGAAGCTTTCATCGAGGCAAGTGCCGCTTATCAAAAGCAAACGGCAATTAAAAATTAATCAGCAAGAATTTAATTTACTATAAATGCA
>RDDY01000384.1 GCA_003852805.1 Chryseobacterium sp. | reverse complement strand
GAGAAACGACTGTTGTTGGAGAGAAGTTTTGAAAGGTCCGAGCTGTTGCAGTTTTTCCGTGCGGAGCTGGAAACGGTTGAAAAAGGAAAACTCTCGATACGGGTGCCGAAACAAAAAATCATGACGCGCCGAAACGGAATTTTCAACGGAGCCATCATCGCCTCATTGGTAGATGCGTCATCCGGATACGCAGCCGTCAGCCATTATGAAGACGATGCTTATGTGGTAACGGTGGAGTTGAAGGTAAACTATCTGCGTCCCGCCGCGGGCGAATTTTTATTGTCCAAATCCGAAGTACTGAAAGGCGGCAAAAGAATCTGCACGGTGCGCACCGATGTTTTTGCCGTTTCCGTCGATGGAGATGAACTGCACGCGGCGACGGCCTTGGTAACCATGATGCGCATCAAATAAAGTCAAATGTGCAACATTACCTTGGCGATTGTGAAATAAATAAACACGCCCATAATATCATTGGATGTCGTAATAAACGGACCGGTGGCAATGGCCGGGTCGATATTGTTGCGCTTCAAAATCAAAGGAACCAAAGTGCCGATGACGGCTGCAATCAATATTACCGTCAACAAGGAAATCGAGATAGTGGCCGAGACCAACAGTTCGTTGTGGTTGATGAGCAGATTGAAGCCTAAAATAATCAATGCAAGGATAAGTCCCGATGCCGCCGAGACGCTGACTTCTTTTACCAAAGTTTTAAAAACATCCTTGCCTAAGGTATTGCTGGCCAAACCCTGAACAATGATGGCGGAAGCTTGAACCCCGATGTTTCCTGCAGTAGCGGCAATCAACGGCACGAAGAACATCAGTGCAGGAATGGCTTGCAGTGATTCTTCATTGCTTTGCAGCACACGCGAGCCTACCAAGCCGCCCACCATGCCGATGAACAACCACGGGAGTCGTGCCTTTGTCAGCGAGAAGATGTTATCCGACGCATCGACATCGCTGGAGATACCCGACGCCAATTGGTAGTCTTTCTCGGCTTCCTCGGTGATATAATCGAGCACGTCGTCAACGGTGATTTTTCCTACCAATTCGCCACGGGCGTCGACCACAGGGACTTCATATAAATCATATTTTTGAATCAGCTGAGCCACTTCAGACGCCGAGGAGGTGTCGCGCACGCTGACGAGTTTCGAGTTGTAGACCTCCGACACCTTGGTGGATGAAGACGTGGTCAACAGTTTTTTCAGGCTGAGAATGCCGAGCAGCTTGTTGGAATCGTCCACCACATAAATGGAGTAGACCTCGTCCATTTCTTCGGCTTGTTTGCGCATTTCTTTTACCGCCGAAATGATGGACAGATTTTGGTTGACCGTCACCATTTCGGTACCCATCAGTCCTCCCGCCACATCGTCGCCGTAACGCATCAGATCTACAATGCTTCGTGCGTGTTCCTCATCATCCAAGTGCGCAATGATCTGATCCTGACGGTTCTCGGGCAGTTCGGCCATGATGTCCGCTGCATCATCGGAATCCATCTCTATGATGATGTCTTCGGCAATTTCCTTTGCAGAGAGCGTATTCAGGAAGTTGCGCCGCTCATCTGCATCGATGTCCAACAAGACCTCGGCAGCGGTCTCGTTGCTCAATATCTCGTACAGATACAGCTGGCTGTCGTCGTCCAAATCATTAAAGATATGGGCGATGTCTGCCGCATGCAGATGCGTCACGGCTTCTGCGGTGGCGGGTCCGTTGCGTTCTTCAACGGCCTGACGAAGCAAGGCCGAAAAGTCTGTCTCTGTAATCAATTTCCTTTTTCTTCTTTTTGCAGTTCTGTTTTCCAGAGCTGTGCAAATTCAATAAAATCAGCAACGCTGAGTTCTTCCGCACGCTTGTTCATAAAGTCGTGTTCTTTGATAATATCGGGCGGGTTCATCGCTTTCAGCGAATTGCGCAAAGTTTTCCTCCGCTGTCCGAAACCTGCTTTCACGATCTGTTTGAAAAGCCTCTCGTTTCCTGACAGGCCACATTTCGGATTTCGCGTCAATCGTATAACGCCCGACTTTACCTTGGGCGGTGGATTGAACACATTTTCATGAACCGTAAACAGATATTTGACATCGTAATACGCCTGCACCATGACGGAGAGAATTCCGTAATCTTTTGTACGCGGCACAGCGGCCGTACGCTCTGCCACCTCTTTCTGGAACATCCCCGTCATCTCCGGAATCTGCTCGTAATTGTCTATGATTTTGAAGAGAATCTGTGAGCTGATGTTGTACGGGAAATTTCCGATGACGGCGACATTCCCTGTGAAATGCTTTTGCAAATCCAACTTTAGGAAGTCTCCCAAAATCCGCTGTTTCAATTCGGGGTAATGTTCCTCCAGATAAGTCACCGATTCGGTGTCGATCTCGGCAACGTAAACGGATGATTCTCGTTGCAAGAGATATTTGGTAAGCACGCCCATCCCGGGACCGACTTCCAAAACATCGTGATATCCTTCACCGGAAAGTCCGGAGGCAATTTTGGAGGCGATGTTTTCGTCTGTGAGAAAATGTTGTCCGAGATGTTTTTTGGCTGTTACCTTCAATTGAGAAATTCGTTTTTTCGGGTTGCGTTTGGGTCGTGTTGCCGCAGCAATAATATCCGACGGGGCCGCTAATTTCGGAAGTTTTTTTCTATTTTAGCCGAAAATTTCCTCTTTATGGCTAAATCTGCAGATGATTTCAACAGACGAAGGCTGCGCTCCAGCAATATCACTGTGGTCATCAGTATCGCGCTGGTGCTGTTTCTGATCGGCCTGTTTGGTTTGATCCTCATCAATGCTCAGAAATACTCGGATTATATCAAAGAACAGCTGGTGATGGAAGCTTACTTTGACGAGCATCTTGACGTGAAAGACACTGCAAAAATCGCCAAGCTTCAGCAGGAAACTTTCCACGAAATTCAGATGCTGCCGTTTGTGAAGAAAGCCCGCTTCATCACAAGAGAGGAAGCGTCCAAGATTGCACGCCGAGATTTAGGTATAGATACCGACGCTCTGTTCGAGGAGAATATTTTCCCGCCGTCGGTAGAGGTTACGCTTCAGCCACAATATGTGGATCCTGCAAAAATGGACAGCGTCAAAACGCAGATTGCAGCCGTCAAAGGCGTTAGCGAGGTGAAGAATGACAGCACGCTCGTGAGCCAGGTGTACAATAGCCTGAACCGCATTCTTACATGGATTTTGGCGTTCTCGCTTATTTTCCTGGTTGTTGCCATCGTTCTTATCAACAACTCCATTCGCCTGAAAGTTTTCTCCAAACGTTTTACCATAAAAACCATGCAGCTGGTGGGTGCGCGCCGCAGTTTCATTCTGAAGCCTTTCATTCTGGAGGCGGTGGTTCTCGGTTTGATCGGTGCCGTTCTGGGCATGGCCGTACTCTTTGCAGGTTGGTATTATTTTACAAGAGAAATAGGTTCAGTGTTCATTTCGGACAATACCAAGTTTGTTTGGTTGGTCTTGGGTGTCCTTGCGGTCGGGATACTGATTACGGTTCTCAGCACCATCTTCGCTACGTGGCGTTTCCTCAGAAGTAAAATAGACGATTTATATTACAGCTAAGATGAGCAAGAAATCGCAAAGGCAATACAACGCGACACGTCCGTCTGTGCCGGAAAAGAAAACCGAACCTTTTTATTTCGGCAAGCAGAACTATCGTCTGATGCTGATCGGTCTCGGTTTGTTGGTCATCGGCTTCTTCTTGATGATGGGCCCCGATGCCAATACTCGGCCCGACGGCACATGGGACCCCACCTACTGGAATGACGGCATCTTCTCCATTGTCCGTGTTCGCATTGCGCCGTTGTTGGTAGTTGCGGGATTTGTGGTGCAGGTGTTTGCCATTATGAAACGCGGCAAGATTCAGCAATAATCATATTTTTATTTGATGGATTTAATAGATGCGATTATCGTCGCCATTGTAGAAGGCCTTACCGAGTTTCTGCCTGTGTCTTCTACAGCCCACATGGGTTTTGCCGCGAGTTTGCTGGGAATGGAGGAGACCGAGTTTTTCAAAATGTTTCAGGTGTCCATTCAGTTCGGTGCCATCTTGGCCGTGGTGGTCGCTTACTGGAAGAAATTCTTGGACCCGACCAATTTTCAATTTTATAAAAAGCTTGCGATAGCTGTCATACCTGCATTGGTTTTAGGTAAATTGTTCGACGACAAAATTGAAGCGGTGCTGGGCAATCAGATTGCTATTTCCACTGTTTTGGTTTTGGGTGGAATCGTGTTGCTGTTCGTAGATAAATGGTTCAAGAACCCGACCGTTTTGGATGAGAAACAAATCTCGGTAAAAAAAGCGCTGATTATCGGTTTTTGGCAATGCCTTGCCATGATGCCGGGCACCTCGCGCAGTGCAGCGTCCATCATTGGCGGTATGACGCAGAAACTCTCGCGCCAAGCCGCTGCCGAATTCTCATTTTTCTTGGCGGTGCCCACCATGCTGGCCGTCACGCTTTATTCCTTGTTCATAAAGAAATGGGGCTTGGGAGATGCTGTGCAGCAGAGAGGTTATGAAATGTTGTTGGCGTCGGGTGACAATCTCTTCGTGTTTGTTGTGGGGAATATTGTAGCCTTTGGGGTTGCGTTGCTTGCCATCAAATCGTTCATCGCGCTGCTCAACCGTTACGGTTTCAGAATGTGGGGCTGGTACCGAATTGTGGTCGGGATTGCTTTGCTCGTTTATTTTTATAATTCTCCGAAGAAAGCTGACGGCCAGGCAGAGTCAACCGTGGCCATGATAAAAAAATGACGGCAGACGACATCTTGAACGGCCAAATACTTTTGGTGGACAAACCGCTGGACTGGACTTCTTTTCAAGCGGTAAACAAAATAAAGTTCAAACTCAGACGCGAGTTCGATTTAAAAAAGGTGAAAATCGGGCATGCAGGAACTTTGGATCCGCGCGCCACAGGTTTGTTGATTGTCTGCACCGGGAAAGCCACCAAGCAGATTCCTGAGATTCAGGATGCACCGAAAGAGTACAGAGCAGAAATCAAACTGGGTGTACAAACCGAAAGTTACGATACTGAGAAACCCGAGATTCTTCCGACAGCGATTTTGCATCTGACAGAAGCAGACATCAAAGAAGCTTTGTCGAGATTTGTAGGGGAAATAGAACAAACCCCGCCGATTTATTCCGCGATAAAAGTGGACGGCAAACGCGCTTACGACTTGGCACGAGCGGGAAAGGAGGTAGAGATCAAAAGCAGGAAAACGGTGATTTTCTTCATCGACGAAATCGAGATACAACTGCCGTTCGTCCGTTTTACGGTCGGTTGCTCGAAAGGAACTTACATCCGTTCCTTGGCGCACGATATCGGGCAGGAATTGGCCGTGGGCGCTTATTTAACCGCGCTGCGCAGAACCAAGATTGGCGACTATAAAATTGAAGAGGCATCCGAGACTTACCTCAACGATGATTTCCGTTTCGGCCCAAAAGAAAAGTGATGGCAGAAAAAATCCGTATCAATAAGTTTTTGTCCGAAAGCGGTTACTGTTCGCGTCGCGCTGCCGATAAGCTTTTGGAAGAAGGCCGAATCACGGTCAATGGCGTAAAACCCGAATTAGGCACCAAGGTGTCGG
>RDDY01000157.1 GCA_003852805.1 Chryseobacterium sp. | reverse complement strand
TTACCCGATGAACTTCTTTTGCATAGACCACTAAATCACGCTTCTGGGAAGGCGTTAGAGCTTTTTTTCGATCACATCCTTTAAAACGGTGTTCTCCAAGGTAAGCTCCGCCACGATCTTCTTATACTGAGATAACTGCTTCTCCAACTCCTTTAATTGCGCCAACTGGTGGGCTTCCATGCCGCCGTATTTGCTCTTCCACTTGTAAAATGTCGGCTGGCTGATTCCATAATCGCGGCAAATGTCGTTCACCGTTTTTCCCTGAGTCTGTTCAGACAATATCTTCACAATCTGAACCTCTGTAAATTTGCTTTGTTTCATCTTTCCCAAATTTAAAAACTATATTTATATTCGTTTCGGTTTTTGGGGAAGATTACATTAGGTTTATCGTTAGTTACTGCATATTTCATCGTGATTAATTAGGGTTATCGGTAAAAAATATATACAACTAATTTACAATATTTTAGGGAAATAAAAAAGGAGCAAAAATTTGCTCCTTTTGTTATTTTATAATTCAACCTCTAAATTTTCATAAATACTTTGCTTTACAAGATGTGCGATAGTTGCATTGTATAGCGGTAAGCCAACTAAACGATAGTCTTTGTTTTCTACCTTTAAAACATCTTCTTTACCGTATTTATTGGTAATTTCAGTTAGGAATTGTTCTTTCCAAGCTTCTTTACTATTATCAAATTTACCTGTAGCATCTTTGAATTGTGAACCTTTAGGTTCGATAAATACTTGATAATACCTATCTGCTTCTTTCTCTTTTAAAAACAATAGAAAATCTGGTTCAAAACCTTTTCCATCCTTGAAGTCGTATATTTTATATACTTGTTCATTTCTTAACAGATAGACATTTTCGTATTTTTCTTTGAAATTCTCTATCGTATTGATAATGAAATCTACAAGAGATTGTTCTTCGGATGTACCGTGAAAATGATTTAATGCATACCAATCCTTAGTTACAAGCTTATTTTCATAATCTGTATTTTTTGGATCTTCTAAAACAGCTACAGGTTTGGGAGTTTCAAAGTAATATTTAAAAGATTTTGCTTTAAAATCACTACCAATATGTGGGTGAATTTCTTTTTTCCATTCTACAATAAATTGCTCGAAGAAACGTACAAAAGCTTTCACTAAATGTTTTGGTTCTACATCACTCAAACTTTCGTACTGTTTAGGCAAGTATAACGTTATGTATAATTTACCTAGAAAAGCATCTGACCACAAATCATCTATTGAGGAAATTTGTAACTCTTGTTGTAGTTTATCAAATCTAAATAATGAATTTTCTTTTTTAGCTACTTCATTATAAGCTTTTAAAAATATATGCTTCTGATTGCTTACTAAAATATCTGCTAATTTTTTCTTTATCTGCTTTTTATCTTCATTGCCTTGACTATGTCGAACTTCATCTTTTTTCCCATCTTCTAAAATTACCTTTTCAGCTTTATAGTCATAAGATGGAATAGTATATTCAAACTTGAAAGCTTGAACTATATCTTCTAATGTTGTTTTACGACGATTAGGATTTTCTAATTTATCGTTAGCAAATATTTTTAGTTGATGATAGAATGAGTCTTTGTCATTTTTAATATGTTCTTTAATATCAAAATGTTTAATCACTTTCTTATCATCTGAAAACAACTTTTGATTTTTTAGCTCTAACTTTAGCTCATCAATGTATCTTTCGTCTTTATCAGAATGAAAATAAAATTCTTCCAATACACGTAAAGGATGATCTAATTGCTTATCGAATTTACGTTTATTCGGTTCGTCATCGCCAAATTTAAAAGGATTATAACGTACACCACGACCTATCAACTGAACTTCAGAAACTGTACTAGTACCCGCTTTACGTTTGCCTGTTTTGGTATCTTTACTCGCATCACGACCTTCATACATACGTACAATATCATATAGATTCAATACATCCCAACCTTGCGTTAAACGTTTACAAGTAAAAATTGCTGTTATAGGATTGTTTTTATCTTCTAAGCTATTTAGTAATCTATCTTGATTATACGTTGTTTTTTCTTCTCCTTTACGACCTGTAGCATTCTTCTCTTTTGAATGGGTAACAATACAATTATTCTCCTTAAAAGTAGATTTGATATACGAGATAATGGGTTGATAATCTCCATTAAATTTATCATTTACAATTCGTACAATATCAACGATTCTACTTTGCCCAATTTCATATAATTTTTCAGCTTGTTCTACATTGATAGCTTTTAAGAAATTAAAATCAGCTTCTTTTAAATTGTCTACAATATCCCTGAAATAAGTATAATCCTCTTGTACATTTCCTTCTAACTTTTCATCTGAATACTTACTTCTGAATAGAATAACAGGTTTAAAATTTTTAACATCATATTGTCTTGCAATATGATCACGATACCAATTGAATAACAATGCTTGTAGAATACGTTGTTTTTTATCGAAATTAGATGATACTAAATTGATTTCTTTGGTATAACCAGCTTTTAGGAATTCGGGTAAATCGAACTTAATAATGATTTTATCTTTGTACTTATCTGCTACGTTAGTATCTTTTGGGATAGTTGCAGTAAATTCTAACAATACATTATTATTGACATAGGTTTTGATACCTTCTTTTTGTAATAATTTCCCAGTTACTGTATTTTCCCAACTACGTTCTACATCTTCTGCCTTTGCACCGTCTTTTAATTCCTTAAATTCTACCAAATCTAATTGCTTTTTCTTTTTGGTATCCGCATTAAAGCTATGTGCTTCATCTGCTAAAAGAATTAAATCACGTTTTTGTAGATCATCCAAAAACATATCGTTTTCTTTCACTACATACATCGCATTATGCAATTTGTGTATGGATGTAAAAATAATTTCGATATGATCTATGGCAGGATTATCTAACGTAGTACCATCAATATAAGGCGAAAAATTATCTACTTTACGCACCTCAACCGCTTTATCATCAATTACGATTGGATTTGTATATAAGTATTTGTGATGATTAGCGTCTGTTACGTTATCTTCTGTTTTACCTACAATATTATTTTGGTCTACAAAAAATATAAAATTACGATAGCCTTGTTTGTAATAGTACAATATGGTAGAAGCTAGAACAAGCGTTTTACCTGTACCTGTAGCCATATTGAACATATAATGCGATGCTGTACCAGGATTTTCTACTTGTTTAATAGCTTCTGCTAATAAAAAATTTTGAATTGCATCTGCTTGCCATTTGAATAATGAAAAGCGTAAATTATCTATTACATAATTAGGAATAAGCTGTTTTGTTATCCCTAAATCGTAGGCTTTATCTCTTAGTGTTTCAAAAAGATATTTATCTTGAAATAAAGTCATTAATTTTTCTTTTTAGTTTGAATGGATTTTACCATTTTGTCAAAATCAGATTCAATCTTTTGTGTTTTATTAAATACGTCGTACTCTGCAAAGGCTTTATTTTCTGCTTGTTTTTGACTACGTGTGCCTTTACCGTCTAATATTCTGTACTCGTTAAACTCTAAAAATTTATTCACACTCTCTGCCAATGCCTCCATAGTGAACGTAGTACGACGTTCTACCAATCCTTCTATATAATCGAAGTAAGAAGAAACCGTACGTTCGAGCTGTTTTATTTCATCTTCGTTGAGATAGTTTTTCGCTACATTGGTATCTGACTTGATAATGCGACCATCAGGACTATTTTTCCACGTTTTTAAGCCCATATTGGGTTTTGTGCTATCTGCATTAAGATAAATAATTTCTGCTGCTGTATGACCTGTAATGGCGTAATGAAATTTGTTTTGCACCATAGCATAAAAATTCTTCGTTATTTCTGAATTCTTATCATAGTCGATACTACATTCTTGGAATATATCGGTTATTTGTTGGTATATGCGACGCTCGTTGGCACGTATGGAACGTATACGCTCCAATAACTCTTTGAAATAGTCTTTTCCAAAAAGTTTTTTACCTTCTTTTAGTCTATCATCATCTATTACAAAACCCTTTATGATAAACTCTTTTAACGTATTGGTAGCCCAAATACGAAATTGAGTAGCTTTAGTAGAATTAACACGATAACCAACGGAAATTATTGCATCTAAATTATAATATTCTAAATTTCGATTGACTTCTCGATCGCCTTCTACTTGAACTGTTCGGAATTTCCGAACAGTTGCTTCTTTCGCCAATTCACCACTTTCGAATATATTCTTAAGATGCTCGCTAATAGTTGATTTAGATACCCCAAACAATTCTGCGATACGTTGTTGCGT
The DNA here is from genome assembly GCA_003852805.1 of Chryseobacterium sp. Lineage (GTDB taxonomy): Bacteria > Bacteroidota > Bacteroidia > Flavobacteriales > Weeksellaceae > Elizabethkingia. Next base: position 1,338 of record RDDY01000157.1, on the reverse strand, counting down.
TAACCACACCGTATCATTCATTACAAAAATTTCTACCTTTACCTTGCCCGATGGGTCGGTATACAATATAAATTCTGATAATTCATCTGAAGGTAACATGGGTACATTATCGCTCATAGGGTTTTAGTTTTTAATTTGATAAAAATCTTTGGTTAAACGAATGGCATCTTCTGAAAGGTTGTAGCGTGCATCTTCTACTTCTGAAAGATTGACATACAACTGATTGTTATCTAACATACGTTTGAATAACTCTTTTTGACGAGCTAAGCTAAGATTGATAAATGCTTCTTCTTTGATTACATTTTCTTTAAAATCTTTGATACGCACATTATAATCTAAGAAATAGCGAGTGTTTAATTCCTCAAAAAGCTGTAGCAATTCTTCTAAACTATTACAAGTGGCTATACGTTCTTTGGCTGTTTCGTTGTTCTTCGCTAATTCTGCATAAACGAATGAACCTCCACCTTGCCAAGAATAACCTTTTGATACACCTGAAGTTTCGCCATTTATAACATTAATCATTCGTTTTAAACTATCATCAGCACCATAGTCCATTTGTTCAATTCCAATGAATTTTCTATTTAACTTCATACTTACAGCTGATGTAGTACCACTACCTAAATGAAAATCTAAAACTACATCATTTATATTTGTAGACAGTTCAATAATTCGTGCTAATAGCAATTCAGGTTTTTTGGCAGTTGGAAAACTAACCCCACCCTCATTCTGTGTATTTTGAAAATCAATATCACTCCAAAAATCGCATAATAACATACTTAAATCTTCAGTGATTTGTTGATTTTTATAAACTGTTTTTATACTCTGAGACAATGGAGTTACAACTTGTCCATTATAATATAATCCTTGAGAAACTGCACCTTTAAAATGTTCGTAAACAATATCAACTTTTTCTTTCGAAGCTTTATTAGCCTCAATATTTTTATGAGATTGTAAACGACATATTTTATCAGAATGTTTCAGGTAAAACTCTTTAAACTTTTTACCTTCAATATTTAATTCTGCTATAGAACATCTTTCTAACAGAACCCCATTTTCCAATAGTACATCAATTAGATTACGAAGTTCATACTCTCCATTTTCCTTTGATATTAAAAATTTAGAATAGTGTTTATCCCAATTACCTCTAACAACATATTGAGGATTAAATTTAGCTTCAATAGTTTTTCTATAAACTAAGATTAAATCTTTTTGCTTAATTATCGTTTTATCTTTATGTGCTGTTTTAGTTCCACTTGGAGTTGAAGATTTTACTGAAATAACATGGTAAGTGGTCTACTTTTTTGACAGTTTGTAAATATAGTTTTTTCATTTGAAATT
>RDDY01000165.1 GCA_003852805.1 Chryseobacterium sp. | reverse complement strand
CGGCTTGTTCGACAGAATGAAAGCGAGCTACGTAGAAGACGACGAGGTAAAAACCCTAAAGTTGCCTGAATTCCGCCGCAAGGTAAAAGCGGGAGAATTGGCAGATGACGTTCAAGTATTCGACTTTTCCAAAGACAGCTATCTTGAATTTCTCAATGGTTTTTTATTGCCGCTGAGAGAGAGTTGGGCGGGTTTCATCAAATAAGTCCGAAAATTCAACACAACAAATGCTGCCTTGTGCAGCATTTTGTTTTTACGGATATTTAAAAACTATACCCCACGCTGCCGATGCGCCATAAAGTACTGTTTATTTCTTCCTGGTATCCCAACAAAACTGAGCCCACCGCGGGCAACTTCGTCCGGCGACATGCAGAGGCAGCAGCACTTTATCACGACGTCGAAGTTCTCCACATAGCTGAAAACGCCGGTCAAACAAGAAAGCTTACTCTCGAGGATATGATGATGGGTGACATCCGCACCGTTATCGTTTATTATCGGAAAAGCCATAATCCTTTGCGTAATGCAGTCAGAAAGTTCAAGGCTTACCGAAAGGGTTTCGCCATTGTTTCGCGACCAGAGATCGTCCACGCAAATGTTTTGAGTTTCAATATGCTGTTTGCAGTTTTCCTCAAAAAGCGCTTCAAGATTCCGTTTGTCTTAAGCGAGCATTGGTCGGCGTACCAGAAAGAAAATCATAAGGATTATGGCAGAGTCTTTATGAGCATCGCGCGGTATATCGGCAACCAATCCACGGCTCTGTTGCCGGTAAGTAATGACTTGAGGTTGGGTTTGGAGGATCTCGGGATCAAGACTCCGGCAACGGTTGTTCCCAATGTTGTGGACGTTGGGGCTTTCAAACCGGGAGAACGGACGCCTGACAAAGAGTTCGTTTTCGTGCACATTTCCAACTTGGTTTACTATAAGAATCCCGAGAAAATCATTCTCGCAGCAGTGAAGCTTTACCGCGCAGGTTATAGTTTCCGGCTCGAGATCGGCGGCGACGGTGATGTCGATGCTTTGCACAGGCAGATCAAGGAACTAAGCGCCGAATTCTACATTTCTACATTCGGACTGCTTACTCGCGAAGAAGTGGCGGCGAAGATGGCAAGCGCGAACTGTTTTGTTCTGTTTAGCGACAATGAAACCCAAGGTTGTGTTTTGTTGGAGTCGTTGGCGTGCGGCACGCCCATAATTGCGCCGCACGTAGGCGGAATTCCCGAGGTTGTTCTGCCCGACTTCGGCATTCTTGTAGAACCTAAAAATGAAGAGAGCCTTTTCAGCGCTATGAAGTCATTTCTCGACGGCAGCATTGTTACCGCGCCTGCTGAGGTTTTGCGGGAATTTGCTGTTGAAAGATTTTCCAAAGAGAATGTGGCCAAACAGTTCGACGCGGTCTACCAAAAAGTCTTGGCCCGATGACGGCATTTATCCGAAGTTTCTTCGCCGGTAGCGGTGGCTGGATAGGGTCGGCTGTGCTCGTTTCGCGCTTGTCGTCTTTCTTGCTGACTATGTTCGCGGCACGCTTTATTGTGAAAGAGGATTTCGGGATGGCAGTGCTTGCTCTCAATTTTCTGGGCTTTTTTATACCGATGACAGGTTTGGGAAACTACCAGGGAATGCTACGTTACGGTTCTATGCTGGAAGATGATGTGCAGAGAGAGCGGTTAGCAGCCTATTCATTCACGGTTGGTCTTTGGCTGCAATGGGTGCTGAATGCGGCAATGATTGTCCTCGCAGGATTTATCTACAGGCAGCAGCCCGAAATAGTTTGGATCATCTGTTTGCTGAGCGTCAGATTTTTGGGAATCTACTTTTTGGAACACCGCAAGGCGGAATTGCGTGCGGATTTTGACAACCGCAAGTTTTCATTCTTAGAGATTGCGCATGCGCTATTCGCGCTTGCACTTGGTGGTTTGCTCTCGTATTTTTTAGGTTTGAGGGGCTATCTGATCGCATTGTCTGTATCTCCATTTGTGGTATTACTGTTCGGGCTGCCGAAACTGAATTCACGGCGGCCTCAGCTACAAATCAATTTCAAGGAGTTCTGGCGCTTTTCCTGGATTACGGCTTTAACCAGCCAAGTTTCGGATTGGATATTCATGCTTGATATTTTGCTTATCGGCATCTACTTGTCAGATGCGTCAGCGGCACAGTACAGAGTCAGTTCTATAATCCCGATGAACCTCTTGGCTATAGGTTACATTTTTTTGCAGACCGAATACCCGAAACTTTGCAAGTACAGCCATGACAGAAACTACCAGTTGAGCTATATAAAAAGTTATTGGCGGCTGATGTTTATCGTAAGTGTAGCAATTATAGCGCTGGGTTATCCCGCTGCGGGCTTGCTGCTGTCTCTCTTCGGGCCGCAATATACAGATGCCTCTGTTTTCCATATTTTATTGTGGGCAACTGCGTCATCGCTTCTGTTGCGGATCCCATTCGGCAATATGCTTGCGTCCATCGGTAAGTCCAAGTGGAACTTGGTGATTGCTTTATTTCTTAATGCGCTTGTTCTGATCGGATTGGTGGTCGTATTGCCCGATTACGGATTGATAGGCGCGGCTTGGCTCAGCGTATTCTCGTTGACTCTTTCGGGCGTGCTTTCCGCAGCAGCCTATTTCCATGAACTCAAATACATTTAGATGGCGGCACACTATGGTTTTATTTCGGAAAAGCCGATAACGGGGGAGCGTTTGAGAGCTATGAGTGAGAAACTCCGGCATCGTGGAATAGTGGAGGAAAGCTGCATTTTCAATGGCGAATCGGAGACGGTGGTTTTCGGAAATGATTCGTCTGATACGGCAGGAACCGTCGGTATGGCATCACGCGCGATGGCTGATGGGCAAAGTTCTGCTATTACAGTGCAAGGCGAGACCGTCTTAATTTTCGATGGCGAGATTTACAACGCAGAGGAATTGCAAGAAGATGATAAGGTTAACGGCAGCGCCGAACTCATTCTTCGGCTTTATTTGCAAGACGGTGCCAAAGCTTTTGAAAAGATCGACGGCGTTTTCAGTCTCTCCATTTTTGACCGCAGAAAACAGAAAGTTATCTTGGCTCGCGACCGCTTCGGGCTTCGGCCGTTGTTCTATAAACAAGAGAAGGGCTGTTTCTCATGGGCGTCGGAGATCAAAGCGCTTTTGGCGTTTTCAGATGCACCGCCGAGAATCGATTGGCAAGGAGTAAGATCCAATTTCTTGTATCAGACAAGCTTGGCACCGCGCACCTGTTTTGAGGGCATTAGGTCGGTGCTTCCGAGCCAAGCATTAACCGTAGACTGTGCGAATTTGTCGATCGATGTTCAAGACTTTTATCAACTGCCTCTGCCGTCGAAAATTAAACCGGATTACAAAACCGCGGTTGCAGAAATCAGACGATTGCTATCGGAAAGTGTAAGCCAGCGCCTGCGCGCTGGTGCTGCGGTGGCAAACATGATGAGTGGCGGCATAGATTCTACGCTTATCTCTGCTTTGGCTTCACCGGAAAAACCGCAGTTGGATGCGTTCACGGTTTCGTACGGTGACGCGGAGGAGGTGGAAAAGGCCGAAATAGCTGCACAGCGGTTCGGACTGAAGCATAAAGTGCATACGGTTAAAAAAAGAGATTTGTGGAAGCATTTGGACGCGAGGCTGCGCTTCTTTGAAGAACCGTATCCCGGTGTCGAAGTGCTGCTGGATGCAACGTCTTACGCACAACAACAAGGTTTCAGATTTATATTGACCGGAAACGGTGCCGATGAACTTTTCGGCGGTTATATGCACACGCTGAAATTGGCACGGTGGAAACGGTTGCGCAGACTGCGGTTTTCGGCGCGTATTATGCCGTCGTCCCCACCCGGATTTGCAAAGCTCAAGAACCAACTTCAGCTTAAAGATATCCGTGATTTTTTTCGTCAGGGGCAGGGCGGTATGAAACCGATCGATGTTGATGCATTGTTCCTACAAAAGAAACCGATTGTAAAACCCAAACTTCCACAGAGATTCAACCAAGATTCTTACTTGGGATACTTTTGGCAGGATATGAGAATCTCGCTCGGGTCGCACCATACCTACCGAGATGATTTGTCTGCAAGTCTCTACGGCGTGACTTTCCGATATCCGTTTCTGAGCAATGAGTTGGTGGACTATACAGCGTCTCTGCCCGTCGATTATCGATTCAACGGCAAAACCAATAAACCGCTGCTGCGAGACGCTGCGAAGGGGATTTTGCCGAACGAAGTCCTGCAAATGAGAAAGCGGGGTTTCAGTTTTCCGATGGCTGAATGGATCGGGTCGCAGCGGGAAATCCAAAACTATCTCGAAAATCATCTGCTTGATTTGCAAGGCCGAAATCTCTTCAATAACAGTACAATCCGTCGATGGCTTAAAACCGCAAAAACCGATGCCGATTATCACAGACTCTGGCAACTGATGACATTTGAGATTTGGTTGAAAGAATACTTCGACAAAGCCGGCGCTACGGTGAATGCCGAATAATGTTGTAATTTTAGTCGATGAATCGATATGTCATTTTCTGCCTTATTTTTGTCCTCGCGTCGTGCCGAAAGAACGATGATAACGATCTGCGTATCGATCAGGTAGCGCGGTTTTACATAACCGATTCTCATAATAAGGATTTGCTGAATCCCCAAGACAGCACCGTATATACATCGGTGAAAATGTTCGATCTGAACGGTATCCGCGACTTGGTTCCTATCACTTCTTTCTCTGTGGAAAAAGACGATGACGGCAAGCATTATCTGGATTACAGTGCCGGAGCCACCCGTGTTCTTACAGACTCGGTAAGCACAAATGAAAAATACTATGAATCGTCGTTTATTCTCAGCTTGGGTACCAAGCGCGGTACAGAGATAATATATGACGATGATACGGTTACCCTGAGTTATAGGTGGACGCCTACTTTGTTTCAACTGCAAGATGTTTATTACAACCGGAAGAAAGTATTTGCAAAGACTGCAGGCGCACCCAACCACATACATATCGTAAAATAAATCCCTAAATTTGGGCTGCCTTTTCGGGCGTTTTTCAGCACTTTTAATAACATTGGTTTATGCTACAAGTCAGTTTTTTACGTGACAATAAAGAGAAGGCTCTGGAGGGTCTTCGGAAAAGAAATTTCAAGAGCTTGGAATTGGTTGACCAAGCCGTCAATGCAGATGATCTGAGACGCAAATTGCAGTTCGACCTCGATACACAGTCCGCCGAGATGAACCGTATTTCAAAGGAAATCGGTATGTTGATGAAAAACGGTCAAAAAGCAGAAGCCGAGACCGCAAAGGCAAGAACAGGCGAATTGAAGGAAAACATAAAATCACTGCAACAAGATCTGAACGCTACCGAGAAAGAATTACTGGAAATTCTTTACCAAATCCCGAATATCCCTTGCGGTGCCGTTAAAGCAGGAGCTTCTGCGGATGACAATGAGAATATCTTTCAGAGCCATGAGGTGGAAGCTTTGGGCGAAGGTGCGATACCGCATTGGGAATTGGCGAAGAAATACAACCTGATCGATTTTGAGTTGGGTGTAAAAATAGCAGGCGCGGGCTTCCCGGTTTATTTGGGGAAAGGAGCGCGTTTGCAGCGCGCTTTGGTACAATTCTTCTTGGACAGAAATACCGAAGTGGGTTACACCGAGGTCAATCCGCCGCACGTAGTAAATGAAGCATCGGGCTACGGCACGGGCCAATTGCCCGAT
>RDDY01000268.1 GCA_003852805.1 Chryseobacterium sp. | reverse complement strand
AGACTCTCGATCTTCACCGCTTCGCCCACGCGCTGCTTGCTGGCATCTACAAACAGCTGGATGTTGTTTTCCCAAAGATTGTAAATGCCGCGGAAGTCGCTTCCCATGCCGATAGGCCAAGAAAGCGGCGTAACGCGCAACGCCAGTTTCTGTTCCACCTCGTCCAAAAGGTCAAAGGCATCTTTTCCCTCGCGGTCTAATTTATTGATAAAAACAATCATCGGGATGTTGCGCATGCGGCACACCTGCACCAGTTTTTCGGTCTGTTCTTCCACACCTTTCGCTACATCCACCACCACAATCACGCTGTCCACCGCCGTCAGCGTACGGTAGGTGTCTTCGGCAAAATCCTTGTGCCCCGGAGTATCCAGAATGTTGATCTTGTGGTCCTTATATTCAAACGCCAAAACCGAGGTCGCCACAGAGATCCCGCGCTGCCGTTCGATTTCCATAAAGTCGGAAGTTGCACCTTTTTTTATTTTGTTGGACTTCACTGCGCCCGCTTCCTGAATCGCGCCGCCGAAGAGCAGCAGTTTCTCGGTCAGCGTTGTCTTTCCCGCATCGGGGTGAGCAATGATGCCAAAGGTTTTTCTCTTTGCTATTTCTTTTTCTAACTGTGTAGCCATTGTCGATTTTAGTGGTGCAAAATTCGTCATTTTTTTTAGAATTGGCATTCACAGTGATTTACCGTTGGCGTATGAAAAATTTTATCTTTGTGAAAAAGATGCATTATGCAGGAAAAAACGGGTCCGGTGCTGGACTGGCGCGGAGTGGGAGTGATGTTTGGCGGTTATCTGCTGGCGGCAGCCATAGTGGCCGTTACCGCAGCGGTGATGCTGTTGGGCTTTAAAACGGACATCCAATACAGCAGCGGTTTTGTTTTGGTCGCTTATATCCTCAGCATGTCGCTGCCTATCTTGGCGTTTGATTTTGCCATTATGCGACCGCGCAAACAGCGTCTTGCCTTCAGCTTCAAACAGTCGCCGTTTCACACTTATATGCTGATGATCCCCATGATGTTGGGTGCCATGTTTATGGCTGAATACTTTGTTTCATTGATTCCCACGGACGGACCATACTTCGGTCCGATGTATGACAATTTCGTCAGGCAAATGTCCATGATGGCAAACGATTCTTGGATGCTGGTCATTCTGACGGTGCTTTTCGCCCCTGTTTTGGAGGAAATGCTTTTCCGTGGAATCATTCAGCGCGGCTTGGTGAACAGAGGCTTGGCACCGTGGAAGGCCGTTCTGCTTTCTTCCTTTGTCTTTGGTGCCGTGCACGGTTATCCGTGGCAGTTTGTCGGCGGTTTTATCCTAGGATTGGTGCTCGGCATTGTTTATTATAAGACTAAATCTTTGACGCATTCCATTTTGCTTCATGCCTTCAATAACCTGATTGCATCTTTGATGATGATGTTCAGCGACAAAGAATCCTTTGCAGAACTGTTCGGCGTTCCTGGGTGGATTTTCCTTGCGGTGGGTGCTGCGCTGTTTGGCGTGTTCTATTATTTGTTCATGCATCGGGACAAGGTCATTTATCAAGAATAAATTTTACGAAATATATGGAGTTACTCGTCGCTACGCACAACGAGCACAAGAAGGAAGAGATACAGGAAATGCTGCCCGAATATAAGGTGACGAGCCTGACGGATTACGGCATTTTTGACGAAATTATTGAGGATGGCAACAGCTTTCACGAAAATGCGGCCATCAAAGCTCGGTTCTGTTTCAGGAAGACGGGCAAGGCCAGCATCGGCGACGACAGCGGTCTTGTGATTCCTGCGCTCGACGGCCGTCCCGGCATTTACTCGGCGCGTTATGCAGGCGACCACGATTTCAAAGCCAACATTGCAAAAGTCTTGGCCGAGATGGAAAACATAGACGACCGCCGTGCTTACTTTGTCACGGTGATGTGTTTGTCCGACGAAAAGGGCGAACAGTATTTTGAAGGCAAAGTATACGGCAACATCACCCGAGAAGTTCGCGGCGAGAACGGTTTCGGCTACGACCCGATCTTCATTCCCGACAGTTACGAGATTTCATTTGCCGAAATGTCGCCCGACGACAAGAACAAAATCAGCCACAGGCGCAATGCTTTGGATAAATTTTTAAACCGCTGATTAACGGCAGAGAATTTGTAAATTGGCCGGCAATATTCCTTTCTGACTTTGAGTGCACAACTGACCATCCTCGGCTACAATTCGGCCATTCCTACCGTAAAGTCCACGCCCACTGCGCAGTTTTTGCAAATGTGCGAGCGCTATTTCCTGATCGATTGTGGCGAGGGTACACAAGTGCAGCTGCGCCGCGCCAGGGTCAAGTTTTCCAAGATCAACCACATCTTCATCTCGCACCTGCACGGCGATCATTGCTTTGGGTTGCCGGGCTTGGTCGCTTCGTTTCGACTGTTGGGGCGGGAGCAAGCTTTGCATATTTACGGACCCGTCGGCATCCGAGAAATGATGGAGACCATTTTCCGAATAACCGAAACACAGCGCGGTTTCGAGGTCCATTACCACGAACTTTCTTCCAAACAATCGGAAATGATTTTCGAGGACGAGAAAGTGGAAGTGTGGACGGTGCCGCTGGATCACCGCATTTACAGCAACGGTTATCTTTTCAAGGAAAAAGAAAAAGAACGCAAGTTGAACATGAGGGAAGTTTCCAAATACAAAGAGATCGAGGTGTGCGACTACCACAATCTCAAAAAAGGAAAAGATTTCATCTTGAGCGACGGTTATGTATTGAAAAACGAAGTGCTAACCGACGATCCCGAGCCTCCTGTTTCCTATGCTTTTTGCTCGGACACGCGCTACAAAGAAAGCATAGCAGACATTGTGCACGGCGTTGATCTTCTATACCACGAAGCCACTTTCTTGCACGAATTAAAAGCCATGGCCGATAAAACCGGGCACAGCACCGCGTTGGAAGCAGCGATGATCGCCAAGAAAGCCGAAGCGAAGAAGTTGATTCTCGGCCATTTCTCAAACCGTTACAACGATCACAGTGTACTGCTGAACGAGGCCCGCACCATTTTTCCGAACACATTTTTGCCAACGGCGCTGGAGCCGGTGGAGATAGGTTGACGGTAATGAAAGAACTCGACCTCAAATCTTTCCTTGACGAAAAAGCCGATCGGTACAACCGGATTGAGTTTATCGACGATGACCCGATCCAAATTCCGCATCGGTTCACCTTAAAACAAGACAGAGAAATCTCGGGTTTTTTAGCCGCCACCATTGCGTGGGGCAACAGGAAATCGATTATCAAAGACGCCGAGAAAATGCTCGCTTTGATGGACCATACGCCTTTTGACTTTGTAGTAAATGCGACTGTCAAGGAGATTGATTCCATTCCCGACGGGTCCGTTCATCGCACATTCAATAGTGAGGATTTCAAATTCTTCTTGCGCGCCCTGCAGCGTATCTACCGTCAAAACGATAGCATGGAAACGCTGTTTTTGACCGAAGATGAAGAGTTTAACTTCTACCATGCGTTGGAGCGGTTCCGAAAAGTTTTCCTCAATGATGAAGCGCACCGCGCAATGAAGCATGTTAGCTCTACTTATAAAAACTCGGCGGCGAAGCGTCTGATGATGTTCCTGCGGTGGATGGTACGCCAGGATAAGAAAGGTGTGGACTTCGGCATTTGGAAAAAGCTGAACCCCACGCATTTGTCAATACCTCTGGATGTCCACAGCGGAAATATTGCACGGCAGCTCGGTTTGCTTCAACGAAAACAGAATGACTGGAAAGCTGTGGAAGAACTAGATGTGCATTTGCGTCGGTTTAACCCGACAGATCCGGCTGTGTATGATTTTGCGCTGTTCGGCCTTGGCGTGAGCGATGATTTACAATAAAAATGGCGATCTGAAAACAGATCGCCATTTTTATTATGGTTGAAAAATCTTAATCTCTTCTTCCGCCGAACAGTCGAAGCAAGAACAAGAACAGGTTGATGAAATCCAGATACAGCGTAAGAGCGCCAAGGATGGCCATTTTTTGGACGCCTGTCGAACCTTGGGATTCTTCAAAGTAAATGTTCTTTATTTTCTGTGTGTCGTATGCAATCAATCCCACAAATATGGCCACTCCCAAATAAGTGGTGATCCAATAAATGGTTTCGCTGCGCAGGAAGATATTGACCACGCTGGCAATGATCAAGCCTATCAGAAGCATAAAGAACAATTGACCGATTTTAGTTAAATCCGATTTGGTCACATAGCCGAAAACGCTCATCACAGCGAAAGTTCCGGCGGTGATAAAAAACGTCGATGCAATGGATGATGCGGTGTAGACCAAGAAGATGAACGATAAGGTAAGACCGTTCAAGACGGCATAGGCCATAAATGCGCCCACCGCCGTTGCGTAAGACATGGTGCGGATACGGGCGGAAAGCCATACCACAGCACCTAACTCGGCAATGATCAATCCGTAAAACAGCAATCGATTGGTGACGATGGCCGTAATCATCGCTTCATTGGTCGCGGTGTAGGCTGCAATCAGACCGGTTACGGCCAGTGCAAAAGCCATCCAACCGTAGACACTTGCCATAAACTTGGACTGCGCCGCCTTTGCATCGGCAGACAGTACGTTGATGGTCTTGGTTTCGTAGGGTTTGTATTCCATTAGTTATTGTAGTTTACACAAAAATAAACATTTGCCGACACTTGTCAACAATTGGTAGTAGCATTGAGCAGGACGATATCATTCTTTATCGTGTACCCATTTGCCGTGTTCGGGTACGGCAAGTTCATCCCAGTCGGTTATCAGTTTTCTGAGTCCCGTCCGCAGTTCGTCGCCCGACATTGCGCTGCCATGCCCGGGAATGACCGTTTCGGGCATCAAGTCTGCCAGCGTTGATGCGGAGGTAAATGCGGCGTTCCAATCGGTTGTTAGATAGACGGGCGGCCCGCAGACTTCTTCTTTCTGTACCAACACGCGGTACAGAGAATCTTGCCGAACCGTGATAAAAGCATCGGCAGAGATCAGGAGTCTATCTCGGTCGCGGAAAAGTGCAATTTGCCCCGGAGAGTGTCCGGGCACGTGAATCCATCGCCATTCGGGCAGTTCCGGAACGCTGTGGTCTTGTGGCAATTCATGAAGCCGTTCGCGTATATCCACCGGCTCATTGGGGTAGAGGGATGAAATCTTGGCCAATATCCCGCCTTGCACGCTTGTGTCAGGCTCGGGGTAAGCTCGCTGTCCTGTCAGAAAAGGGAACTCCAGCGGATGAGCGAATACGGGGACATTCCACTCTTGTTCCAGAGCCACAATGTTCCCAACATGGTCGAAATGGCCGTGTGTAAGAACAATGGCACGCGGCGGATTATCGGCACCGAAGCGCTCTGCCGCTGCTTTGATGATTCCGTCTGCGGATTTCGGGACGCCTATGTCCACCAACATCCACGGGCCGTCGGTGTGTCCCAACATTATGACATTTACTATTTGATCGGTATAGTAGGCCACGTCCGGCGCCACCTCTCGCAGTTTACCGCTGTTGATAGAGGTCATGGGGATCAATCGGTTGTCGTCACTCTGTTTCATGGCAATTTATTTAGACGAGCGAAGCAACAAACCTTATGCCGCGCATCGAAAATAAAAGGGGTTTCCACAATGAGTTTCTCGAAAGCTTCGCGCTAAATCTTACATTTGTTAAAAGCCTAAGATTATGCTGTCTGAAGAGAAACGACTGTTGTTGGAGAGAAGTTTTGAAAGGTCCGAGCTGTTGCAGTTTT
>RDDY01000234.1 GCA_003852805.1 Chryseobacterium sp. | reverse complement strand
CCGTCAAAGTTGACTTTACTAATCAACAATCGTGTTACAAATGACCCCATAGAATGACCGAGCACAAATTGTGGCAGTCCCGGCGACAGACTCTTCATATATTTTGCCATTTCTACCGCTCCTTCCACGAGAGCACCGGCAGGATTTTCTTTGCGGAAGAAACCAAGCTCTTTCTCGCTGTCCACCGTGTGACCGTGGCCGGGATGATCATAAGTAATGACAAGGAAACCATGACCGCACAGAAATTCGGCGAAGTCCCCGTAACGGCCGCTGTGTTCTGCCATGCCGTGTATGAGCAATACGGCTGCTTTCGCGGTTACCGTCGGTCGATAAATTTCATGATAAAGCTTGTGAGTCATACCATTTTACAGTTTTTTCATTGAACCGACAATAATACTGCGGCCCGAAATCAACCAAATATAAAGCGCCCGAGAGCGCTATTGTAGTTAAAAAGGATAACCGATTGCAATATTCAAAATCAGATTGTCACGGCGCCATTCTTTGCTACCGAAGTCAATTTTGTTAAATGCCCAGCGGTCGCCCTTCGGATCGTAAGGAATCCGTAAGGGTGTGGCCAAATCCAGACGCAACACAAGTATGTTGAAATCCAGACGCAGACCCACACCGGCACCCACTGCAATTTCGCTAAGCCAATCTTTCGAGAATTTCCCGCCCGGTAAGCTCTGCTCATCGTTTACCAGCCAAATATTGCCTGCATCCACGAATACCGCAGCATTCAGGAATTTGTAAAGATTCGCGCGGTACTCGGCATTGAGTTCGAGCTTGATGTCGCCCGCTTGGTCAAAGAAGAAAGTGCTTGGCTGAGAATACGGATTGTAGCTGCCCGGACCCAGGGTGCGCGCTCGGAAAGCACGTATGCTGTTGCTTCCACCGATGAAAAACTGCTTGCTGAACGGCACGTGCAGGCTGTTGCCGTACGGATAGGCAAGCCCCGCAATCAGTCGCGCAGCAATCATGTCTTTATTTCCCACTCTGCGGAAGTAGCGAAAATCATTCTCGATCTTGGCGTATTGGCTGAACGGTGTACCGAAGATACGTTTTTGGTCGTCTTTCTTTGCGTTGGCACCGCTGAACAAACCTGCAAGCGTACCGGACAGATCTGCCGTGCCTTTGTAATAAAAAGTATTTTTCTTCGGCAGCATGGTCGTGGTATAGGTGAAGCTGTAGGTAGGCCCAAAGATAAACTGACGATCTACCACGCGTTGCAGATTCGGATATTTCTTGGCAATGGAATCGTATTTCGCCGTAACCTTTTGTGGGTTGACCACACTTACATCCAGCACCTTCAGTTCATGTTCTTTCTGCGCATTCTCCTTCCACAGATAACCGAATGAACCGCTGAAGTTGTGTAGCGTATAGAGCTGCGTGCGGCTCTGGTATTCGTAGCCGAGGTGAAACTGTGTACGCGGCACAAAGGCACTGCTCGATTGGAATTTAAACGGTGCCACAATCCGCGGGATCGATAAGGTAACGTCGCCACCGATGCGGTAAATATTGTTTGCTTCCTTGTCACGCTTGCCGCCCATCTGCACATCAAAGCCGCCGTACAGCGTAGCCTTGAATTGCTCGGCGCCGCGGAAGAAATTGCGATGCAGATAATGCAAATTGACCGAGCTGCCCACAAAGTCGGCCGAGTTGGTTTTGCCCGTTGCCTCCACCTGCAACGACTGGAAATCGCGCGGAGTCAGCAGGTAATAGGCATCGAATTTATTGTTGAGCGAATCTGAGATGACGAACTGATTCTTTACAAACTTGAAAGTCCCCAGACCGATCAATCGGTTGAGACTAAGGTTGTGGTCTGAGCGGTTGTAGACATCGCCGCTGTGGAAATACAAAGCGCGGTCAAAGATCTGCGGCTTGAATTTCTTCTCGGGGTCTATGATGTACATATCTTTATACGCTACCACACTGTCCACATTGGTAGGAATTTGGTAAGCATTTCGGCCCGTCCGCAGGCTATAGTCGGGGAAGACAATCACCTTATCGATGGTAAACTGCTGTTTGGACAATTCGGGCGTGTCGTCTTTGAGCCTGACATTCAGATCAACCTTGGCTTCATTGGTCACGGTGCTGTCTGCCTGTACGATAATATTGTCCGGGTGGAAATAGTAAAAACCTCTTTCTTTCAGATTATTGTCGATGCGCTCGCGCTCGGCTTTGATAACGTTCAGGTCAAAAGGTTTCCCTTTCTTCAACAAGCTTCCGTCCGCCGTTTTTTGGATTTCGGTACTGATGAGCGAATTTTGGTCTTCATACGTAATCAGGTTGTTCAGATATCGGGCACCCGGCGTCACTGTATAATCTACCTCGGCTTTGCGGTTCTTGACCTCGGTTTCATAGCTCGCGCGGGCGTTGAAGAATCCTTTGTTCTCGGAATAGTTGACGGCAATTCTACGGTTGAAATCGGGATCGACATCGCCCAAGACAATCGGCTTTTCACCGACACGATATTTCAGCCAATAGGCCAGACCTTTTTGTTTCTTCGGCTCTTTCACGGCACCGTAAATCCACAGCCGCGGGCGCAATCCCAGAAAAGAACTGTTGGGCTTCGGCCGCAGGTTATCCTTGATGCCGTCGCGCAGATTGTTCTTTTGGCGTTTGGTCATGGTATCGTTCACAATATCCACCTTCGCGCCGGTGTACAGCACTTCGCCTTCTTTCAGATACTGACTCGGGCTGCATGAACTCAGATAAAACATAGAGATCACGCCTGTTGCCCATACTATTTTATTTATTCCTCTTCCTGTCATTTCTTCTGATTTCACGGTTCTGTCTGCGCAGGTCTTTGTTCTCCTTTTGATTTCGCAATATGTCTTGGAATTTATTGTAATCCAAGGTTATGATAAAGCTGACGCCCGTCTCTATAACCTGTCCTTGCAGTGCCACTTGGTACTGATCTGTCCTGTAAAACCGCAGCATATATCTGCCGTCTTTGGACAGCATATAATCAACCGCTATATCTCCGGCAATATTGGTTGCGCGCTCGTTTTGGCGCTCTTGGCCTTCGAGGTTAAAATTACTGCCGACGCTTACTTTCAATCGGTCGTTCAACAACCGCTTGCTCACGCCCACGTTCAGATCGGTGCGCGTATTTTTGTCGCCCATGGTATAATCCTCCGTCGATTGCAGATCAAAATTAATGTCGACGCCGGCAATCAAATCGCTCGCCAGATCATTCAACTGCTCAGAAAGAATGCGGCTGACGCTCTGACGCGCCATAGATTCGGCAGACAAACCGGTCTCGCTGTCGAACGGATTTTCGCCCACAAAACGGTTAAGCAGCAACAGAGCGAAAACTTGCTTATTAAGTTCGGACGGCTCGGTGCGCAGTTGCTCCAGCTTGGCTTCGGTCAGATCCAGCACGTTGGTCGGCACGTTCGGGTTTTTGTCGTCCATGGTAATGTCAAAGTCAATGACGGGCTTCATCAGTTCTCCGCCCAACTTCAGGTTTGCGTAGAACGGAATACGCTGTTTAAACTGATTGATCTCGGCATTGGACAAACCGGCCAGCTGTTGCTGCACAAGATCCAGCGGCGCAGTCTCCGTACGGTAAACAGCCGTTACATCTACATCTGCGGCGGTGGGCTCTCCCGTCCACGTGATGGTGCTTCCCTTTTGAATATCAAATTTCCGTCGCAGCGCACTCACCGAGAGTTCGTATGCGCCTTCTTCCACTTCATAAACGCCCACCAGAGTTGTCTTACCCGACGGATCGATGCCGCCCGTCAACTGAGCTGTCCCTTGAAGCTTGACGAAGTCACCGTTGGCTTTGTCGATGAGCAACGAAATCTTGGCTTCTTTAACGATGTCGATATTCACCGAGACATCCAATCCGCGGACGTCTGCCGTACCCGAAAGCGAATCTGCCTTTAAGGTTTGATTCAAGGCCACCTGATCTTTGTCGATAAATTCTATAATGCCTTGACGGTCTTGCAAAGTCGGCGAGGTCTGCGGCAGAACGAAGGTAAAATCGGTCTTATCCGTTACCGCCAAAGTGCCGTCCACTTTAGGCAAATCCAAATCTCCGCCGATGCGTAGATCGGCATCGATGGCCAAGACGCCGTACATCAGTTTATCGTTATCTTTTTCGCTGTCCACCACTTTAAAATCGTTGGCGCGGGCGGTCAGTGCAAAGTTGAAATCGCTGTAATCGGTGGTTAAGATCGCACCGTTGATTACAAGCGCGTTGCCGTCGGGATCTTTCAGACGGAAACGATTGAACTCGATCCCTCGTCCCGTGAAGCGCACCTCGTCATCTATATGTCGGAAATTGCTGCCTGTCTCGGTAATCTCCAATCCGACGTCATTGAATTTTAGCGCTCCGCGGATGTTCGGCTGTTTCGTGCTGCCCGTCACATCCAAATGTCCGGAGAGATAGCCTTCGGCATTTTGAATCGCCTTCCCTGTGAAACCTTGCAGACTTGCCATCTGCAAACGGCGCAAGTCGAGTTCGAGGTCAAAGCTTGAGGCTTTTGTATTGTAGTCGCCGGTGATACTTGCGTCATTATTGTTGCCCGTAAGCCTAATGTCCGCTGCCAAAATATCGGCCGTCTTGTTGGCCACTTTTGCCCGGACATCACCTACCGCACTGCCGTAAACCCGCAGATCGGAGATATTCATATCGGCATTGAACGTCATATTGCCCGTAAGGTTGCGCAACTGTGCGGTACCGTTGATGGTTCCCGCGGCCGGCAACGAATCTTTGCGCACAATCTCTGCAATGGTCTCTATCTTAAAGTTTTCTATCGCAACGTCCAGCGGACCAGCCGGATTCTGAGTTTCAGATTGCAATGCGATACGGCTGCCGTTGTGCGAAATGGCAAAATTGTCGGCTACAATTCCGCGGCTGCTGATGCGCAGTTGGTTACCTGGCGCCACCGTCCAGTTGCTGTAATTGAGTACGAGCCCTTGTTCATCGAGCGATACTTCGGTAATGTCGCCCAATGATTTTGCGTTTCCGGCGATCAGATATTGGGTTGCATCTTTATCATCTTTGGTGGTTACTTCATAGGTAATCACATCATTTTGTACCGCACCCGCCGCGCTGAGTTTATTCAACGCCAAACTCTCGCTTTTCAGTTCGCGCGCCGTAAGGCTGTAATTGAGCGCACCGTTGCTGTTGACATCCAGTACCGCGTCATTGATCTCATTGCTGCCGTAGATAACCTGCGGAATGCCGGCGTGAACCCTGAGGCTGTGCGTGTCTGCATCAAAGTTACCGCTAAGGTCGATGGTGGCAAACGATTTAAGCTCGGGTACGAATTTGCGGATCAAATCGTCGTTCTTAACTTTTCCGGTAAACGTAAAATGCTGGTTGGGCGCCACACGTTTTTTCGGACCTTTTAAGTGGTAATAATCATCGATGGTCTGCTTCAGCGCATCACCGATCTGCGTCAACTTGTACCGACCGTTCATCTCAAAATCCAACACCTGAGAGTTTACCACAAGACTGTTGCTGTCGGCCGTGGAAACCGCTTCCACTTTTACCTGCTGTAACGGATACACTTCCCTGGTATCGGAAATGGCAAAGTTGTCCAGATACAGATGACCGTTTAAATAGTCGAGGTTGATGTTTGTGAAATTGGCGTCGATTTTTCCTGCCAAAATCAGAGGATCTTTATAGAATCCCAGTTTTTGCAGATCTACCTTGCGCAGTTCACCTTTCAGATCAATGGTCGGATTGTTTTGACGGTATACGCCCGACGCAGCGATGTAGGCGTTTGCGTTCGGATCTTTGGAATCCAAGATAACGTTGTA
>RDDY01000136.1 GCA_003852805.1 Chryseobacterium sp. | reverse complement strand
AAATCTCAAATTTGGAACCTTATCTATATTTTTTCTTTTTTCTGTCATACTGAAAGTTTATGTAAATAATTTTTTGAATTAAGGATTTAAACGACCAATCCCAATTCCTTTAAATAAACTTCAATTTCAGAATCCAATTCCAAACGCTTCGCTTCCAACGATTTGATTTCCTGCATTACTGCCTGAATATCAATTTCTTCTTCTTCCTCAAACGTATCTACATAACGAGGAATATTCAGGTTGTAATCGTTGTCGGCAATTTCCTGTAAGGTCGCTTTATGGCTGAATTTTTCGATTTCGGTGCGTTCCTGATAAGTATCAACAATTTTATTGATATGCTCATTAAGAAGAACGTTTTGGTTTTTCTGCTTTTCAAATTCCTTACTCGCATCGATAAACAAAACGTCTTCGTCTTCTTCACGACATTTTTTGAACACCAAAATACATGTCGGAATGCTCGTGCCGAAGAAAATATTGGCAGGAAGTCCGATAACAGCATCTAAATAATTTTTCTCTTTAATCAGCTGTCTGCGGATCACCAATTCGGCTGCACCACGGAACAGAACGCCGTGAGGCATCACTACTGCCATTATTCCGTTTTCATCCAAATGATGAATCATGTGCTGGATAAAAGCAAAATCTGCTTTTGAAGCAGGAGCCAATTTTCCGTATTGCGAAAATCTTTCGTCCAGAAGATGCAGTTCATTGGCGCTCCATTTTGCAGAAAAAGGAGGATTTGCCACAATAGCTTCAAAAGTTTTGTTTATGTGCTGCGGTTTTTCCAAAGTATCCTCCTGCCTGATGTCGAAATTGCTGTAATTAACGCCGTGTAGAATCATATTCATCCTTGCCAAGTTGTAGGTAGTTCGGTTCATTTCCTGTCCGTAGAAATCGGCAACTTTGGCTTCACGTGCCACACGCAAAAGCAACGATCCGCTTCCGCACGTTGGATCATAAACAGAACGCAACTGATTTTTTCGGCTCGTTACAATTCTTGCCAAAATAGTGGAAACCTGTTGCGGTGTGTAGAATTCTCCCGCTTTTTTCCCTGCTCCACTCGCAAATTGAGCAATCAGATATTCGTAAGCATCACCCAAAACGTCTGCATTGCTGTCAGAAAGATTAAAATCAATATCGTCCAAATGATACAGCACTTTGGAAATCAACGTATTTTTTTCGTCTTCGGTTTTTCCCAATTTGGAAGAAGTCAAATCCAAATCTTCAAAAAGATGTTCAAAATCATCTTCACTGTTTGTCCCTAAAGTAGACTGCTCTATATTAGCAAGGATTTTAGAAAGTTCAGATAAGATAAAGTTGGATTTACCTTCCTGTTTCTGATGTCCTTTTTTAGCAATATTACTGAAAAGCTCCGAAGGCTTCAGAAAATATCCCAGGTCTTCCACCACCTCTTCATAAATAGCTTCTACAATTTCTTTCCCTGCATCAGAATTTTCGTCAACGTCATTGTAATCAACGTCTTCTCCCGAATCGAATAAAATTTTATTGGCGGCAAAATGTATTTTCTCGGAGAGGTACTTATAAAAGATAAATCCTAAAATATAATCACGGAATTCGTCCGCATCCATTTTACCTCTTAAGGTATTCGCTATATTCCAAAGTTGTTGTTGCAGCTGGCGTTTCTGTTCTTCTAACATGTAATAATCCTTAAGGTTAATTCCCAAAGATAAAAAATGTTGAATGCACCGCATAGTGGACACAAATGTTAAACTAACACTTGGAATACTAATTATAACAATGCTGTTTCGGAAAGCAGAGATAATAGCTTTAAAGCTTCGGTGCCGGCGGAGCATTACTCCTTAAACCCCGCCATATCCAATTTCAAAGAAAAGAAATTGCTGTAGAAATTGCTGCCGCCGAGGCCCGAATTGCTGATGGCGTAATCTAATGTCAAGCCCTTGTATTTGATGCCGATGCCCGCACCGGGCTGGAAAGAGACGCCGCGCTTTTGAGACTCGATGTCGGTAATGGATTGGAAGCGGTTGACGCCGGCGCGCACAAAGATCATTTTATCGTAGCCCAATTCTGCGCCGACATATGGCGTAATGCTCGCGAAGTCGGTGGAAACCAAGGCAGCCGTTTTTGCAAACTCTATGTTGAGGCCGGCCTCGGGTGCTAAGGTAAAATCGCGGTT
The DNA here is from genome assembly GCA_003852805.1 of Chryseobacterium sp. Taxonomy (GTDB): domain Bacteria; phylum Bacteroidota; class Bacteroidia; order Flavobacteriales; family Weeksellaceae; genus Elizabethkingia. Next base: position 3,639 of record RDDY01000136.1, on the reverse strand, counting down.
CAGCTCAAAGGTTCTGCCCAGGCCCGCATTCAGTTTCGGCATGGTGAGTTCCATTTTGTCCTTGGGTGCAGGGTTGAACTCTTCACCGTTGACCACCGCACTCAGTTCTTTTTGGTTGATGGTCCAGAAGTTGACCGTGGTAATCGCATCGCGCAGCATGGCACCGTAGCGCCAGCCGTTGTCTGCCGTATAAATGGTGCCGAGATCGAAGCCAAAACCGAAGCCGCTGGCGAACTTCCCGATATTGCGGTAGACTACCTTGGCCGTTCCGCCAAACGCCCAGCGGTAATTGTCGTTCGGGTGGAAAGCGTAGGTCAGCAGTGCGGCATAATCTGCGGCCGAGAAAGACGAAATCTTGTCGTAATCTATATTGCCCTCACTGTCGATCATTTGGGTAGTGTTCAATATATTGTCCACGCCCAGCCGCACCACCGAGATGCCGAACGCGTTGCCGTTGTCCAGCGCTTTGGCATAACCGGCGTAATCGTATTTGGCAATCGACTCAAAATATTCTGCGTGCATCAGCGCGCCCTGCCATTCGTTTTGCACGCCCAGCAAACCCGCGGGGTTCCACATCGGCGAATAAACATCATCCTGAGAGGTAATGACGGCACCGCCCATGGCCAAACCTCGTCCGCCTGCGCCCACGTTCAGAAACTCGTTTGAGTATTTGCGGATAATCTGTGCCGGCGAAAAAGCAGCGAAAAACAGGGCCGCAAAAACGATGGTTTTTTTATTGAGTAAGTTGTGCATTTCGTTTGTTTTTTCGGGCTTTCAAAATGCCGTTGGCCACGATGGATAATATCATTACAAAAGAGGCGACGTAAAAAACGGGGCTCATGTGCTCGGATTGACCAAAGATAAAAAAGGCCAAAATAATTCCGTACACCGGTTCCAGGTTTACCGTCAACACCAATGTAAACGGCGAAATATACTTCATCAATCGGATTGACTCGAACATCGGGTAAGCGGTGAACAAGCTTGCCAACACCAATACCAAACCGAAGTTGCCTGCCGAGACGGAGGTCACTTCACCTATTTGCCCCGTGCCTATCATAAATGCCGTTATCAGCAGCCAGCCACCAAAAATCTCGTACAATATAATATTGCCCGAGGCGGTAGAACCGTACAGCTTACCGTTGAATACTTGGAAAATGGCGCCCAACAGTGCGCAGAGTATTCCAAAAACAATCCCTTCCACATAACGGAACTCGGCTCGGAAAATTGCCAAGATACAAGCGACAATCACAATGCCCATAACAATCTCCGTCCAGTCTACCTTTCGTCTGAAAACCAAAGGCTCGATAATCGCCGCAAACAAGGTGGACGTAGACAAGCACGATAATGCTATCGATACGTTGGAAACCTTTATCGAATAAAAAAAGCAGAGCCAGTGCAGCGCCATCACGCAACCAATGCCGAAGAGTTTCAGCAACAGTTTGCGGTCGACTTCCACAGACCGTCCTTTTACAAAACGGATGACCACATACAGAAACAGCGACGCAAACAGCATCCTGAACCAGACGAGTTGCAAAGCTTCCAGCGTGATGAGCTTCCCCAAGATGGCGGTGAAACCCCACAAGAACACGATTAAATGCAGCCTGAACTGCGCCGATTTCAACATCTGCCGTACAAGTTATATAAAACGCAAAACTACTCTATTTTCTGCTTTTTCGGCGCAGCACCTCAGCCGCTTCGGCATCGAAATAAACAAAAAACCCCGAACATCCATACAGATGCTCGGGATCCCTCAAATAATAAACTATTAAAAATAAACCAGGAATTTAGCTTGCGCCAAAACAGAAACTTAGTCTCTGTACTTATTTAACGCTAAGATATGCATATTATTACATACCCGGCACGTTTGATTATGTTAAACTATATTAAAATTCAACTGTAAATCAAAGACTTACCCGACGGCTTTTCGATCTAACGTAAACGGGATAAAAAATATTATTTTTACGGAACCTAATATTACCCGATGGATTTAGAATTCAATAAGAGAGAAGACGAAAATAAACTGAAACTGGCCGAAATCAACCGACTGCTCGGCATCATAAAAAAAGGCGGCGGCGAAAAACGCTTGGAAAAACAACGTGCCGAAGGAAAACTGACAGCGCGCGAACGCATAGAATATCTGCTGGATAAAAACTCCGACTCCATAGAGATCGGTGCATTTGCCGGTTACGAAATGTACGAGGAAGAAGGCGGTGCACCCGCAGGCGGTGTGGTGGCGGTGATGGGCTATGTTTCCGGCCGACAGTGCATGGTGGTAGCCAACGACGCTACCGTAAAAGCCGGTGCTTGGTTCCCCATCACGGGGAAGAAAAACCTGCGCGCTCAGGAAATCGCCATGGAAAACCGTCTGCCGATCATCTACCTTGTAGATTCTGCCGGCGTGTATCTGCCGATGCAGGATGAGATTTTCCCCGACAAAGAACACTTCGGCCGCATCTTCCGCAACAACGCCAAGATGAGCTCCATGGGCATCATCCAGATCTCGGCCGTTATGGGCAGTTGTGTGGCTGGCGGCGCTTACCTGCCGATCATGAGCGACGAAGCGATGATTGTGGACAAGACCGGCTCTATTTTCCTTGCCGGAAGTTATCTGGTGAAGGCAGCCATCGGTGAAAACATAGACAACGAAACTTTGGGCGGCGCCACCACGCATTGTGAAATTTCGGGCGTGACCGATTATAAAGCCAGGGACGACAAAGATGCCTTGGACCGCATTAAGAATATCATGAAATCAATCGGCGATTACGACAAAGCCGGCTTCGACCGTATCGAGACCCGGCAACCGAGATTAAGTCCCGACGAAATCTTCGGTGTGATGCCCTCTACCCTATCGGAACAATACGATACCTACGAGATCATCAAACGCTTGGTGGACAATTCGGAATACGAGGAATACAAGCCCGATTACGGCAAAACGATTATCTGTGCTACGGCGCGCATCGACGGTTGGGCTGTCGGTATCGTGGCGAACCAGCGCAAACTGGTGAAAAACGGCAAAGGCGAAATGCAGTTCGGCGGCGTCATCTATTCCGACTCGGCGGACAAAGCAACGCGGTTCATCGCAAACTGCAACCAGCGCAAGATTCCGTTGGTGTTTTTGCAAGATGTGACGGGCTTTATGGTCGGTTCCAAATCGGAGCACGGCGGCATCATAAAAGACGGCGCAAAAATGGTGAACGCGGTGGCGAATTCCGTCGTTCCTAAATTCACCGTTATCACCGGCAATTCTTACGGCGCAGGGAATTATGCCATGTGCGGCAAAGCTTACGACCCGCGCCTGATCGTCGCCTGGCCATGGGCGGAGCTGGCCGTTATGGGTGGCTCGCAGGCGGCAAAAGTATTGTTGCAGATCCAGGAATCATCTTTGAAAAAGCAGGGCAAGACCGTCACCGACGAAGAACGCGAAGAGCTGCTGAAAAAAATCACCGACGACTACACGCGCCAGACAAAGGCCACTTACGCCGCCGCACGGCTCTGGACCGACGCCATCATCGACCCGCGCGACACCCGCAAATGGATCTCAATGGGCATAGAAGCCGCCGACCACGCACCGATTACTGAGAAGTTTAATTTGGGGGTGATACAGGTGTGAGGCTGTTGAACCAACCCTAAGCTTATCCT
>RDDY01000188.1 GCA_003852805.1 Chryseobacterium sp. | reverse complement strand
CAACCGACAACGCAACTGCACTGAAAAACGATCTGCTGATCTATTACAACAAAGCCCGCCAAGCAGCCATTACAAACGAGATCTTGGAAATCGTTTCCGGCGCCGAAGCTTTGAAGAACAGCTGACGCTCAACTGCTACAATTACAGAGCACTGCCCGCCGGGCGGTGCTTTTTATTTTTAAGAAAGAGTAGTCAATTTTTATTTATCTTTGCATAAAATGTTATACTTTTAAATGGACCCCGACAGTTTTAGTTTTGGTAAAATTCTTCTTGCATTAGTACTTGTTCTCTTAAACGGCTTCTTTGTGGCCGCAGAGTTTTCCATCGTTAAGGTCCGCTATTCCCAAATACAGTTGAAAGTTGCCGAGGGCAATGCTGTTGCAAAGCAAGCCGCGGCCATTCTAAAAAATCTTGACGCCTACCTGAGCGCAACCCAGCTGGGTATTACATTGGCGAGTCTTGCTCTGGGTTGGGTGGGAGAAAGCGCGCTGGAGCATGTCTTCACGTCGCTGTTTGTGAGCCTCGGTTTGACCGCAGATCCTACCACCATTACCACCATTTCAGTGATCTGTAGTTTCCTGATCATTACCATCATGCATATTGTCTTCGGTGAGTTGGTGCCGAAATCCATTGCGATCCGTAAGTCAGAGCCTACCACGTTTTTTATCGCTTATCCGCTGACGCTGTTTTACAATGTGTTCAAGCCTTTTATTTGGTTGATGAACGGTTTGTCAAACTCGTTCTTGCGTCTCATCAAAATAAGTCCGGCTTCCGACTATGAAATTCACTCTACCGAAGAGTTGCAGTTGTTGGTAAAACAAAGTGCCGACAGCGGCGAGATAGAGGAGGAGGATTATGAGATCATTAAAAACGCTTTTGATTTTAACGATCACAGCGCAAAGCAGATCATGGTGCCGCGGCAGAATATCTTTTCGATCGACATCAATGATACGCGCGAAAATATCTTGGAAAAAATCTTGGACAGCGGTTATTCCCGTATTCCTGTCTACGAGGGTTCCATTGACAATATCATCGGTGTTTTTTATACGAAGGAGTTTATCCGTGAGTATGTAAAGAACAAAGACACGTACGATACTTTCGACCTGCGCTCTTTGGTTCATGAGGCTTATTTCACCGTCGGCAGTAAGAAGATCTCGGATTTGTTAAAGGCCTTCCAATTAAAGAAGCAGCACATAGCCATTGTCATTGATGAATTTGGCGGCACCGAAGGTATCATCACGCTGGAAGATATTTTGGAAGAGCTGGTCGGTGAAATCCAAGACGAAGAGGATGAGGAAGAAAAAATCGTAGACCAAGTCGGCGAGAATACGTATTGGGTACAAGCACCGCAGCCGATTGTAGAAATCAATGAGTTCTTGCCACGGCCGTTTCCCGTCGAGGCCGAGTTTTATACTCTGGCCGGTTATATTTTGCACGAACTGGAGGAAATCCCGGAAGAGAATCAGCAGTTCCGACTGAATGAATATGACTTTACAATTCTGAAAATGCAGAACAGAAGCGTTGAAATTGTAGAAATGATCTATAATCCGGAACCGGCCGGCAGTCTCCTTCCGGATGAAAACGAGAATTGATGATGAAGCAGCTAATTTTGCCGCAATTTACCAACCCGCACAGAGAGGAAGAGCAAGACGTTGCCGTCTTGGATTACACCGACTTCGAGAACCGCTTGGTCGTTCACAACGACGATTTCAATACCTTTGACTTCGTGATTGAGTCGCTGATAAGCATCTGCGACCATACGCCGGAGCAAGCCGAGCAATGCACGCTGTTGATTCATTTCAAGGGCAAGTGCACCGTAAAAAGCGGCAGCTTGGATAAATTAAAACCCATGCATCATAAATTGCTCTCGCGCGGGTTGACCAGCGAGATCGTTTAAAACCAAACCGTATCGTTTCGATACGGTTTTTTTGTGGAACTAAATCTAATGCGCATGTCGTCGTTGCGAGCCACGAAGTGGCGAAGCAATCTCACCAAGTGAAAGTACTGCCGCTTGTCATTCCGGCAAAAGGAAGAATCACAAGAGATTCAGTAACCATCAAAACGGATAACCAAACGCAAAGTTAAAGGTAGGTTTCAGCGGTTGAATTTTATCCACCACCCAGCGGCTGCCTTCGGGACGGTTCGGGTCGTACATTTTATAAGCCATATCGAGGCGCAGCGTGATGTAGGCAATATTCAGCCTTAAGCCAAAACCGCTGCCAACGCCCAATTGCTTGATAAAACGGTTGAACCGAAACTCGTCGTTCAGACCGTTGTTCCTCAGGCTCCAAATGTTCCCGGCATCGGTAAATACCGCGCCTTCAAACAGCCGCGACAACGGAAAACGATATTCCACGCTGGTGGTCAACTTCACATTGTCCATAATGTAAGCGCGGATATCTTCGTCCAACTGCGAATCAGCGGGCCCAAGACCTCCAAAGGCAAGCCACGCACGGATATCGTTGGAGCCACCGTTGAAGTAGGAGCGAACATACGGCATGGTAACCGAGTTTCCGTACGGAATCCCCACGCCCGCAAATTGCCGCACCGCCAAGGTGTTTCGGTTAAACGTGAAATACTTTCTGAAGTCTACGTCAAACTTCACAAACTGCGAATAAGGAATATTGAACAAACTCCGATTTGACGGATTCTCCAGCACGCCTGTTTCCTTCGCGGTGCCGCCGTTGAAAAGGCTGAACAGATTGCCCGCCGATTCAAACTTGACATTTACATACAGCGGATTGCTGTAGTTTTTATTGCCGATCTCATTATACTGAAAATTGTAGATCAAGGAACTGATTAGTACATCCTGCGTCTGTCGATCTTTGTTTAAAAGCGACTGTTGGAAGTTGACAAAGATGTTACGCCGGTCGCCCGTCAAGCTTTGGGTAAAACCCGTGTCGTTCAGTACGATGCGGGACGCTTCGTCAGACGTCAATTCACCTGCATTTACGCGCGTTAACAGCGTCGGGTCATACAGGTTGAACATCGCGTTCCGGTAGTCTCGGTCACGCGGAAACAACTCGTAGTATTTGTCTTTGTTCTTGGTAAAGTTTACCTGAGTGTTGAACAGAGACAGCCGATGCGAAACAATATCCCGCACATTGGCGGCATAATTCAAATTACTGTTCAGTGAGATGCGCCCAAGGCCGATATTGTTTTGTATGCTCGCGCTCAACGCGATAGAGGAGTGCGGTGAATAGCGCTTCGGTATAAATTGCCAATACTGAAAAGGCAACAACAGTCGGGGGAAATTGAGCGCTACTTGGCCCGATAACTCGTATGCGTTGAAAAACCTGCCCGGGTTTTTGGCATTTTTTGTCGTGCCGATAATGCCTGAGAAACCGGTACTTAAGTTTTCTGCACCGCCCAAAATATTTCGAGAAGTCAACTCCACAGAGGGCGAGAAGCCCAAATTCAGCAGTTCAGAATAGTGGACATCCGTGGCGGCACGGAACTCATATTTGGGCAGCGGTTCCAGATAAATGTTGGTCTCCAGCAAACTGTCGCGTACCTGGCGAATGTCGAAACTGTTTACCCGGAAATTGTTCATCGCCGCGATGTTCCGTTTGGTCAGATCGATATCGTTCTGGCTGTACACGGTGCCCTCGCGCATGGTAATCACCCGCCATAGGGCAGCATTGCGATACATGCCGTTTTCATTATAGAAATTGATACCGCGCAGCCGAGCAAAATTTTTCGGTCCCGAAACCTTGCGTGCACTGTCGAGGACAAAAACGTTGATGCTGTCGAACTTGCTTATGACATACGGATTTGCCAAAGAATCACGTCTGAACTCAAAGGTTAGCGGAACCTGTTTGGTGCTGCTCAGGGTGTCGGCCGTAAAGAAAATCTCTTCGCCCGATGCGTTGAAGCCGAAATAACCGCGGTCGCGCGCCAGTTCACCTACGCGCCGTGCCTCGTTTTCCAAGACCTCTTGATCCAAAATCTGTCCTTTGCGGACCAAGCTTTTATTCAGACTTGACTCATAGAGACTGCGGATGTTGTCATCGGGAATGTTGTAATAATATTCTTTGATGTAGGTAGGATCATTGTGTTTGATCAAGTACTCCGCTGTTGCTTTTCTTGAAGCGCTGTCGGTTACGTTCCTGCCGCGCACGCGTGCGTCCCAGTAACCTTTGTAAACGAAGAATTTTCGGATGGAATTGGCGCTGCGCTCCGTCGCGCCTTGGTCCAGAATAACGGGGGGCTCGCCCACTGTGTGCAAGAAGCGGCTCCAAAACAGATTTCTACCTTGGTATTCGGGATGACCGTATTTTACGGCAAGAGAATCGCGCAGGCGTTGGGTACGCAGTTGCCGCGGATAAGTCATATACTCGTTCAGGATGCTGTCGTACTTCGGGTCGGCCATGTTATAAAACCACAAGCCGATGGGCAGGAAGAACAATTGCTTTCGGTTCGGTCGCTGGCTCACAAAATCGGGTACGCGGTTGCTGAAGAGTTTTCCGTCTTCGTAAATAAATTTATTACTGACCAGCAGATAATCGCCGTCGGGCACTTTGCGGGTGGAGCATGCGCTGACCATAAGCATTGTCAGAACGCAGAATATGTAATATTTTTGGGGATATTTTCCGAGATGCTTACTGCCCATAAAATAAAATTGATGCAATCCTTAGACAAAAGGAAGTATCGGCAAAAATACAATATGTTTTTGGTTGAGGGGAACAAAACCATAAACGAGCTGCCGGCATCTCCTGTCACCGTTGTTGAAGTTTTCAGTACAGATCCGTCGTTGCTGTTTCTTCCGACGATTACCGTTACGCAGATAAGTGCCGCCGAGTTGCGAAAAATCAGTTTCTTGCAGCACCCGAAAGATTCCGTAGCGCTTTGTCGGTTGCCCGACGAACCGGGAGCCGCAGATTCGCCGCGACGCTTGATTTTGGACGGAATTCAGGATCCGGGGAATCTGGGTACTCTGATTCGCTTGGCCGATTGGTTCGGGATGGAAGAAATTATTTGCAGTCCCGATACGGTAGATGTGTACAACCCTAAAGTCATCCAGGCGACCATGGGTTCCTTTGCGCGCGTCCGCGTGATCTATGCAGAATTAGAGGCTTTTTTGTCAAATGTCGAAAGGGCAGTTTTTGCCACCGATATGCTCGGCGATGATATTTATGATATCGATTTTCCGACTTCGTTTGATTTGATTTTGGGAAATGAGGGCAACGGCATCAGCGCGGCGGTCAGAAATAAAGCAGACAGAGTAGTTACCATCCCACGCTTTGGCGATAAACAAAGCACCGAGAGCCTGAACGTGGCCATGGCCGCAGGCATCATCTTGGGGCAGGCTTATCGCAAATCATAAAAAAAGCTGCCGCAGCAGCTGTATCAGATCAGTTCGTTTTTCGCACCGGCGCTTGCTTGTACTTCCAAGCGGCGTTGTTGCTTTTCCGCAATCGCATCGCTTATTTTACGAAGAACAATCGGTGCAATGTATATCAACGCAAAACCGATTAATTTTTTCTTCCAACTGTGGTGGCGTATACTCTTCTTCGCATAGTTGCCCACCAGGGTAGCAATGCCCAAGCGAATCCCATTGTCCATCACCGAGTTTTTTACATTCTCGCCGCGCAGACTCAAGACTGTTTTTGTGCCGCCGGTGGTAGACGGTACTTCTGCCAGATAGCGGTCGGTCAATCCGTTGGTAAGAGCGCTGAGCGACTCTTTCGGATTGTCGAATTTCAGTAGATCTTCCAGTTCGTCCAGTTCACGCTGCAGCATAGACTTTTTCCTGCGCAGTTCGTCCAGATCGTTATATTTTGTGGCCATAATAATTTGTGTTTATT
>RDDY01000237.1 GCA_003852805.1 Chryseobacterium sp. | reverse complement strand
TTGATTGGCCGACTGATCTCGGTAATCGCCGCCCACAACAATCGCGAAGGGCTTTGGCTCAAACACTTTGTCCATGGCGTAAATACCGGCGGTCTCGCCACTGAGCATCGGCGTGCCAAAAGCAGTCCAATGTTTGCCAAAATCGGCCGAGTATAAAACTCTCGACATTGTACCGCCCGTGACAATGAATATCTGCTTGCTGTGCAATACGATATTGGAATTGCTTGCCGCGAAATGTGCCTCGCCCGGCAGCATTTTCGGTAGCATATCACAGTTTACTTTTCGCCAATCTTTCCCCGAGTTGTGCGTCAGCTGTATCGTCGGGCAATTGTCGTAAGGATCACCCAGCGCAACGCCGCGTGCACCGTCAAAAGCCAGAGCGTCGTAGAAAGCGTCCTTGTTTTCGTCTCTGAAAACCGTTGAAACTTGCAGCGTTTTTTTATCGATTTTGAAGAAACGAGCGGGGCTTTCCACATTGATGGCGAAGAAATGATCACGCGTCTGCGCCAGCGCTCTAAACTGCAAGTGATCGTCGGAGAGTTTGATCTGTTTCCGGTCTGCCTTATTGTTCAAATTGACGTAACCAAACTTGGAATCGGTGCCGGCGTACCAAACCTTGCCATCGTAAACGGTGATGGCGCGGATGCTGATTTTATCGGTAAAAATCGTATCGATGTCAAAATGCTGCGCGAGCGCGGTTTGATACAAAATCAGCGATGTTACAAATGAGAGAAACTTTTTCATATCCGGTATTTTTTTACAAAAAATCCCGCCGAAGCGGGACTGTTTTTACTTTTTGTTTTTCAGCCAATAGTAACCGTAGAAGCCGAGATGGATGATTATCATTATGATGGAGAAAATGATAAGACCGTCGTCATTGCTGCCTTCGGGCATATTGATGTGATGAAGCGCCGTAAGCACAATCAGAACCGCTGTGAGCAACAATCCGCTGATAGCAGTAATGCGGTAGCTCTTGGTGTTGTCGGTCGGGTTGATGACATTCATTTCACTGCTGTGGATGCCGCGGTACAGATAAATATCCAAGCCGATCATCATCCACGCAACCAAACGAATCCAAGTATCGAACGGAAGGAAAGCCATCATCCCGAAACACGTAAGAATCCCTAAGACCGGAACCAATGGCACCAGCGGAGTACGGAAAGCCCGCGGGGCGTTCGGTTGGGTCTTGCGCATTACCAATACACCAACACAAACCAGGATAAACGCGAAGAGCGTACCGATACTTGTCATCTCTCCCACCACTCTTCCCGGAACGAAAGCCGCGAACAAGCTCACGAAGACCATGAAGAAGATGTTCGATTTAAATGGCGTGCGGTATTTATTATGTACTCGTGAGAAAACCTTTGGCAACAGTCCGTCCTTACTCATGGAATAAAATACGCGGCTCTGGCCCATCAACATTACCAAGATTACCGACGCATAACCCAAAAGAATAGCGAGGATGATGGTGGTGTTTAGCCACGGATAGGCAGGGACTACCTCACCATTTATCACTCGTCCCATATTTTCGATAGCAATAGCCACAGGTGCCAAGTGATCACCGCCGCCGCCTTCGCCAAAAGCCGAATAATGAACGACACCTACCATAACGTAAGCAAAGGCGATGTAAAGAACGGTACAGATCAACAGCGATCCCATGATACCGATGGGCATCGATTTCTTGGGGTTCTTGGTTTCTTGCGCGGCCGTGGACACTGCGTCAAAACCTATATAAGCAAAGAAGACCACGGCGGCGGCCCTGACAACGCCCGTCCAGCCAAACTTACCGAAAGAGCCCTCGTTTTCCGGAATCAACGGTGTGAGATTTTCGGGCTTTACATACTTGAACCCGACCACGATGAAGACTATCACAATGGCCACCTTCATGATCACGATGATGGTGTTGACAAGTGCCGACTCGCTGGTACCTTTGATCAAAACGAGAGACATTACCATAACGATAAATACGGCGGGTAGGTTGATAATTCCCGGTACTCCGGCAGAGGTCAGATCAAACGGAGTAACCATCAATGCTTCGGGCAAGGCAACACCGTAAGAACTGAATAGCTTGCCCAAATATCCCGACCAGCTGCTGGCCACCGTGGCAGAACCGACGGCATATTCCAACACCAGATCCCACCCGATGATCCACGCAATGAACTCGCCCATGGTGGCATAAGAATAAGTGTATGCACTGCCTGCCACCGGAATCATGGAGGCGAACTCGGCATAACACAATCCCGCGAAGCCGCAGCCTATTGCCGCGATAATAAATGAAATCATAATTCCGGGGCCGGCATAATTGGCAGCCGCCATCCCGGTGATGGAGAATAAACCGGCACCGATGATTGCACCGATACCCAATGCAATGAGCGATCCCGTAGATAGAGTTTTCTTCAATCCTTCTCCGGATTCCGACTCCGCCACCAGACTTTCGATGGACTTTGTCTTCCAAATGTTTGACATACTAAGTTCCTTTCAATTTTTAAAGATTTACGAAAATATAAAAATCTAACAATCCTTAACACTTTTCTCTGATTTTTATTTCCGAAGCTTTGCGATTGCATTTGCATATCCTTGATTATGTTGCCGGTCAATATTTCAGAGAGGCAACTGCAAGCCACGCGGAAAAACGTATTTTTGACCGCATGAATCTACTTGATTATCTGATACAGCCGTATCGAGATTATAGTCTGCTCCAGATTTTATTGGAATCCTGCGGCGCTTTTTTCGGTCTCCTCAGCGTATGGTTTTCGGCGCGGAAGAACATTTGGGTCTATCCCACCGGCATAATCAGCACGGCTATATATGTGTATATTCTCTACAACTTCGGTTTGCTTGGCGACATGCTTATCAATGTCTACTACACCATCATGAGCATTTACGGATGGGTTCTTTGGTCGGGCAACCGAGAAGATGTCGTGCATGTAACGGTGAAGCGCGCCACGCGGAAAGATTGGACGGTTACCGCCGTTCTGTTTGCCGTCAGTTTACTGTTGGTTACGCTTGTCTATTATTTTAAGCCTTTCATCGACAATCAATTCTCGATGCAGAACATCGACCTCGGCCTTGACCATTTGGACTGGGCCAATTGGCTGGATGTATTGACCACCGCAATCTTCTTGGCCGGGATGTGGTTGATGGCCAAACGCAGAATAGAAAACTGGATATTCTGGATCGTTGGCGACATTATTTGTATCCCGATGATGATTTACAAAGAATTAGGAATCACCGCCGTACAATTCGCGGTTTTTACCGTGCTGGCATTTTACGGCTACCGCGAATGGCGGCTGTCACTGCACAAAGAACCCGAACTTATTTCTTAAAACACCATACTATGCGCAATTTCATCCGCCTCATAGGCATGCTTATGCTCTTCGTCGTCACGGCCGCCTGTGGCACTTCCACCGGAAACTATCGCCATCACCGACCGGAACATCGCGATTCAAGACACATCGTCAGGAAGCCGGACAGACACTATCCGCAAAACAGGCAAATGCAAAAACGCAAGGCGCAACAGCGTGCTTATCAAAAACAGCGTGCCGCCAAGCGCCGGGCAGACTATAGAAAAGCGGCAAAGAAGCGTGAACACTATAAGAAGAAGAACGCCAAAAACTACCGCAAGCACCACAGGTAAATGCAATATTGATAAATTTGCAAATCTAACCGGGCAGAGTTTTCTGCCTTTTTTTGATTGTTATGAATTTCACTTTTTACAAATACCAAGGCACAGGCAACGACTTTATCGTCTTGGACAACCGAAATGTAACATTTCCGAAGAATCCCGCACTAATAGAGAAACTGTGTCATCGGCGCTTCGGTGTTGGTGCAGACGGGTTGATATTGTTGGAAAATCACGAAGGTTACGACTTCAGGATGGTCTACTACAACGCAGACGGCAATGAGAGCAGTATGTGTGGCAACGGCGGAAGATGCACTGTGGCTTTTGCGCACCACCTCGGTATCTTTGACGAGAAAACACGGTTTCTGGCCGTGGACGGACCGCATGAAGCAGAGGTAATTGATGGAATGGTAAAGCTGAAAATGTCGGACGTAGACCAAATCAGCACTTGCGGAGAAGATGCCGTTTTAAACACCGGCTCGCCGCATTTTGTGAGATATACCGAAACTGCACGCAATATGGATGTCTTTACGGAAGGAAGGAAAATCAGAAATTCCGACGATTTCATCACTGAGGGCATCAACGTCAACTTCGTGACGCAAACCGGTGACCGACAATTGTTTGTGCGCACGTACGAGCGCGGCGTGGAAGACGAAACCTACAGTTGCGGTACCGGCGTAACGGCGGCCGCTTTAACCTTCATGGTCAAAACGGGTCTAAGCTCTGTCGACATTGAAACGCGTGGCGGACGTTTATCCGTCAGCGCAGTGAAAACAGAAAACGGCTTCACAAATATTTGGCTGGCCGGGCCTGCCGAGAGAGTTTTTAAAGGAGAGCTGTGCATAGAAAATTGAAATGAGAAAAACAGTACTTGCGGTTTTTATTATAATTCTGATTGTAGGCGGCATTTTCGGATGGCGCTTTTACAATAAATACTATGCGGCCAATACGCAAAAAGAAGGGTACGTCCTTATCCCGACCGGCGCAAACATGGCGCGCGTAATGGACTCTCTGAAGCCTTTTCTTAAGAATGTCGAGAGCTTCCGGGCCGTGGCCGCAGACAAAGATTTGGCAGACAACATAAAAGCCGGTCGCTACCAGATACGGAAAAACGATAACAACCGACGCATTGTCAGGATGATTAAAAGCGGCCGCCAAACAGACGACACCTTTCGCATCGGTGACTTTGACGATGTTTATCAAATGGTAGGAAGAGTCGCACGAAAAACAGAAGCAGATTCCATCGACTTTGTAAAAGAGTTCGACAAAATAGCACGCGAGAAAGGGCTGACGACGGCAGAAGATTTGAAACCTTATTTCTTCGCCGATACCTACAACTTTTATTGGACGGTCACACCGCGTCAATTCTTCGATCGTTTTGAAAAACAATACGACGACTTTTGGACCGAAGAAAACAAAAACAAAGCACGCAGTCTGGGTTTGACCATTCCGCAGATTTATGCGTTGGCGTCGATCGTAGAAAAAGAATCAGGCGGCAAGCCCGATGAACAAGGAACCATTGCCGGCCTCTATCTGAACCGATACCACAAGGGAATGCGCTTGCAAAGCGACCCCACGGTGATCTATGCCGTAAAAAAACAAAGCGGTTTCCGACAAGACATCAAGCGAGTCTATTATAAAGACCTGAAAACAGACTCACCCTACAATACATACAGAAACGCGGGCATCCCGCCGGGGCCCATCTCTGTCGTTCAAAAGCGTTCTGTGGAGAATGTTTTGAATTCAAAACCCAACAACTACATATACATGTGTGCCAATCCCCGACAGCCCGGTTATCACAAATTTACCGACGATCCGCAAGAACACGCGCAGAACGCTCGGGAATATCAGAATTGGCTCAACGAAAAACAGATAAAATAACATAATGACCAGAACAGAAATCAGGCAGAGCTTTGTTAAAAAAACGCTCGGCCTTACATTCGCGCTGTCTGCCGCAGCTTTCGCCTTCGCACAGCAGAAAACAACCGTAAAAGGCAAGGTGACCGACGGAACGGGCGCACCGGTAGCCTATACTTCCGTTACTTTTATCAACACCACAGACCGCCTCCAGTCGGATGCTGCATTGACCGATGAGCAGGGTAACTATACGCTGAACCTAACGCCCGGCAATTATACCGTGGAAGTGGAAGCCATTGACTACAAGAAATTCACCGCACGCAAAACGGTCACTGCCGGCGGCACCATGGAAACCTTTGTCCTTGAGCCGGAAGCTTCTATCACAAACCGTTC
>RDDY01000280.1 GCA_003852805.1 Chryseobacterium sp. | reverse complement strand
GATCGATGATTTGTACGTCATCGGCGACATCAATCATGTCCGACGCATCCAAAATATGACGCCCGAAATGCTGGGCGGACTCGATATATTCTTGAAAGACATTGAGCAGGCAGATCAAATTTTGCCCACCGTGGAGCAGACCATCGGTTATAAAAATTATGCGGAAAAGGTAACCGACAAATTTCCGCAAATAAGCGATTGGGTAAACATCTTCGACACAAACATCGCGCTGATCATTACCATCATGTTGATTGTGGTGGTCATAAACATCATTATGGTTCTGCTGATCCTGATTATAGAACGAACCAATTCCATCGGAATGCTCAAAACCTTGGGCGCAACCAATCGGCAGATTCGCGCCATTTTCATCAATTACACGCTGCTGATTATGGTTCCGGGGCTTATTGCCGGTAATATCATTGGGATCGGGTTGTTGCTAATGCAGCGGTACTTCGGGATCATCAGTCTGAACCCCGATAATTATTTCATCAGCACGGTTCCGGTAGATCTCAATCCTTTTTACATCGTCGGTATTTCGGTCGGCATCTTGGTGCTGTCGGCAGTGGCGCTGATCCTGCCCAGCTACTTGATAAGCAAAATCTCGCCGGTAAAGGCAATTCAATACAACTAAAATCATTATAAATGAAATACTACAATCATATACTGGAAACAGTAGGCAATACGCCGTTGGTTCGGCTGAACCGCGTTTTGGGCGAAGATTTTCCCGCGCTGGTTTTGGCAAAGGTCGAGACTTTCAATCCGGGAAATTCGGTCAAAGACAGGATGGCCATCAAGATGGTGGAAGACGCCGAAGCGGCGGGATTGCTCAAACCGGGCGGAACGATCATTGAAGGAACTTCCGGAAACACGGGTATGGGTCTGGCGCTGGCCGCCATTGTAAAAGGCTACAAGTGCATCTTTGTGACCAACGACAAACAGTCGAAAGAAAAGGCGGACATCTTGCGTGCGGTGGGTGCGGAGGTGGTCATTTGCCCGACCGACGTCGAGCCGGACGATCCGCGTTCTTACTACTCGGTTTCACGGCGATTGGGTGAAGAAACTCCAAACGCTTGGTATGTCAATCAGTACGACAATCTCTCCAATCGCTTGGCGCATTATCAGCAAACAGGTCCCGAGATTTGGGAACAAACCGAAGGGAAACTCACGCATTTTGTGGTGGGTGCCGGCACAGGCGGTACCATTTCCGGCGTGGGGAAATTTCTGAAGGAGCAAAAAAAAGACATCCAAGTGATCGGCGTAGATACCTACGGTTCTATCTTGAAGCATTATCACGAGACAGGCGAGATCGATATGTCGCTGGCGCACGCTTATATCACGGAAGGAATCGGCGAAGACATTATTCCGGAAAATTATGATTTCAGCGTCATCGACCATTTTGAGAAAGTGACCGATAAAGACGGCGCAATCTACGCGCGCAAACTGGCGAAGGAAGAAGGCATCTTCTGCGGTTATTCGGCCGGCAGTGCCATTGCCTCATTGGTACAGATGAAGGACAAATTTACGAAAAACGATGTGGTGGTGGTTCTGCTGCACGACCACGGCAGCCGTTATGTGGGCAAAATCTACAATGACGATTGGATGGCCGAACAGGGTTGGCTGTAAAGCAAAAGCCTCGGGGAATTCCCGAGGCTTATTTATTCAGGATATCTGCCAACCGAGCGGTCAGGTTGCGACGCGAGAATTTATCGACGTCTCTGTTTTGCCGCGTCACATCGCCTTGTTGCCATTCCGTATAAAGGGCGAGAATAAAGGTTTTTACCGCTTCGTGATCAGCATATCCGAAATGTTTGCCCGCGCCGGTCTCATCCAGTATTCTTCGCACATCGCTGTCAGCGGGACCGAACGAAATAACCGAATTTCCCGTAGACAGATATTCAAAGATTTTCCCGGGAATGATGCCTTGGGAGCGCTCGTCGGGGAAGTTGCTGATCAACAGCAAATCCGCTTGCTCCATTTCTTTATAAGCCTTCGCGTGTGATACGTAGCCCACATCGGTTATATGCTCTCCTAATGCGCTCTGTTGCAGCGCCTGCATGATCTTATCGTCCACGCGTCCGGCGAAGCGTAACCGGAAATGCTTGGCAAAATCATCATCGGTTTTTATCAATTCTTGCAACACGGCCCACAATACATCCGGGTTACGAAGCTGTTCCAAAACGCCTACATAGCTGATGGTGAACTTTGAAGTCCGCGCCTTTGATGTTTGCGGCGTAGCATCGAAGCCGTTTGTGATGCAGGTAGCATTGGCTCCTTTTTTTCGGAAGTTCTCTTTATCGGTATAGCTGGTGGCTAGGGCAATGTCCGCTGTTTTAAAAACTTTGTTTTCCAGCCGTCGGTGTTTTCGGTCGGCCCAAGCGGTAAGCTTCAGGTGGCGATAGTACGATATCTCAGTCCATGGATCGCGGAAGTCTGCTACCCATTTCAGATCGGGGAATTCCTTTTTCAAACCCAAACCGATAAGGTGAAGAGAATGTGGCGGCCCTGTGGTTACTACTGCGTCGAAATGATTTTCTTTCAAGTATTTTGTGAGGAATCGGATGGATGGCTTTACCCAGAAAATGCGTGCGTCGGGAATGAAAAAGTTGCCGCGAATAAAAATCGACAGCTTAGCTTTCCGGCTCTGATTTTCGCCGATGTCGAATTGCCCTGCCTTGAACTTCTTATTGCTTTTGCTCAACTTCTCGGCCCATCGATAGGGTTCTAAAATCGGCCTCTTGATGATCTGTGTCTCGGTCGGTACTTCATCCGTCAGGCTTTCGTCAACAATCGGGTAACTCGGATTTTCCGGAATGAAAACGGTAGGTTGCCAACCGAAGTCGGGCAGATACTTCGCAAATTTTAACCAGCGCTGCACGCCCGGTCCGCCCGCCGGCGGCCAATAATACGTTATGATTAAGATCTTTTTCTCGCTCACTCCGCCGGTTTTTTTTCGGCCTTCTTACGCTCGAAAACGAAATATCCCAGCGCGATCAGCACGACAAACACGCCGAGGCCTGCGTAAGAAACTGTCTTCCCTTTCTCAATAACCTGGGGCGCAAAAACCATTTTTACCTCGTGTTTCCCTGCGGGCACATGCACCGCGCGCAACAGATAATCTGCTTTGATATACGGAACCTCTTTTCCATCCACGAGCATTTTCCAACCGTGCGGATAGTAAACCTCTGAAAACACCGCCAACTGCGGAGTGGCCGATCGGGTGCTGTAAGTCAACGTGTTGGGTTCATACTTTGTTAATTGTATGGTGGCTGCAGGATCACTTTGCAAAGGCTTTCCTGAAAAGTACGGCCGATCTTCCGCTGCCACCACGGCTGTTTTTTTATTGTCGATTTTTGACAGCGCGTCGATTTCATCATTGGGAGTCTCGGCAAATTGTACATCGCTCACAAACCAAGCGTTGCCGTTGGCTTCGGGGTTGATCATCGATTGCAGATTGCCCTCTTCGTCCTGCGTTACCACATATTTTGTATTGAGCAGATTCAAAATTTTCGGATCGGCGCCTTGACTGAAATAATGATTGATCAGGTCGTCATAACGGCGAAGCTTTGCAGCATGATATCCGCCGACAGAACTTGCAAAGTACGACGTGTTGGTCTCGCTGAACGGCCCAAGCACGGTGTTGAATATTCTGTAATGCGACTTGTCGTTGTTGCTGATTTCTTCCAAAATAGCGTTGACGGGCGCTTGCGAAATCAGTCCGTCGATATAATCGTTTCCGCCGGCTTTGGTAACCAATCGGTCGGTCGCTTCGGTAATGAACGGATTTTGAGCAAAGGTTTTGTCCACAAAATTATCATCGTTCAGGTAGCGTTTGTTCACTGTCCACAGGTCAAAAATACTGACCAAGCCGATGATTGCCAAGGCAAGATTCTGCGACAGTTTTTTCTTCATGCCGAAGTACAAAACCGCTGCAACAATCAGTACATACACAATCGCCTTTACGGCATCCGTCCTGAACATCGCGGCGCGCTCGCCTATCAAATAATCCAACAGATAATCGGGCAGATATTGTCTTTCGGTTGCGGTGGAAAAGCCGAGCAAACTCTTACCGAAGAAAAGCAGCAGCAGTGTAAGCGCCACCACCGCACCGCTTACGCGAAACAATATTTTTTGTTTGTACTCCTGCGTCAATGCTTTGTCGCAGAAGAAGCGGTACAACCCCACGATGGCAATCAGTGGGAACAGCAATTCCACCACCACGAGAATGGAAGACGGCGCACGGAATTTATTGTACAGCGGTGCAAAATCTATAAACAGATCGGTCAACGGCATAAAATTGCTGCCCCAAGCCAGTAATAGGGTAAGTACAGAAGCGCTCAAAATCCACCATCGGTACTTGGGCCAAGCGAAGAAAAAGCCGAGCAGCGCCAGGAAGACCACCACAGCACCTTGGTAGGCGGGGCCCGAAGTTCCGGGTTGGTCGCCCCAGTAGGTCAGGCTGCCCAAGCCTTTTGCCAGATGGTTTACCTCTTCCTGCGAGCGCGCGTTTTCCTGCACAATCTGTTGGACATCCATCATCATCTTTTCGGAACCTTCTTCTTGGCTGGCACCGCCCATCAGTCGAGGAATGAACAGATTCAGAGTTTCCATTTTACCGTAGCTCCACATCGTCAGACTTTCTTTGTCGAGGCCCGATTTGCCGCCCGTTTGTGAGTCGGTATTCAAGATTTGTTTTCCGCGGACGGTTTCTTTCACGTATTCCGCATTGGCCATCAACCGCTGACTGTTCAGGCTGATGCCTATGGCCATGGCAATGCCTACCACAAGGGTAGATGTAACGAAATGCTTGTAATCTTTGGTTTTGAAAATAGCACGAAGCAGTTCCGATAAAAGGAAAAACCCAAGCGCGATGAACAGGTAATACGTCATCTGCGGATGGTTGGCCACCAGTTGCAGTGCCATGAAAATCGTTGTACTGACAAATCCCCAAAAATACTGCCTGCGGAAGAACACCATAATAACGCTTGCCAGCAACGGCGCAAAGTAAGCTATGGTGTGTACTTTACCGTTATGGCCCGCCGCGATGATAATGTAGAAATAAGTGGAAAGGCCGAAGAATACGGCGCCTAACAGCGCGTACTTCCAATTGCGTACCGTAGCCATCCCCAAATAGAAAAAGCCGGCGAAGAGAAGGAAAAGATAATTGGCCGGGCGCGGCAAAAAGTTGAAGGCGTTGTCCAGCTGTTTTATCAGATCGCCGCGGAACTGCGCTCCGGTCTGATAGGTGGGCATGCCACCAAACATAGCGTCGCTCCAATAGGTTTCTTTGCCGTGCTCGGCGCGGTATTGCAGCAGTTCTTCGGCGCCGCCACGGTAATGCACTATGTCGGGCTGCATCAGTTGCTTGCCTGTGAGTACAGGACTTACGTACAGCACAGACAACAATGCCAGCACCACAAGAGCAACGGCGGCAAACAGGCTATTTCTCCTTACCGGACTCATCGCTGATTTCTTCATAATCTACGGTTTCTGCATCCCAATTTATATTGCTCTTCTTCGCTTTTTTCTCCGGCTTGTTTTGCGGCTCCGGACGGCGAATGCCTTTGGTCAGATTGCGGTAAAAGACTCCAAGAAAGAGTCTTTTTAAAATATTCCATACAAAGAAAATGATGATCGTGGTAAGGATCAACTCAATGATAAACTTCATACTTATGCTAATGAAGGATGTGGGTCCTCGGGGTTCACGGATTTATTTTTATCACAGAATTAGATTTCTGCGTCATGGTCTGAGACTGTTTTCCGTCGCTCAGCGTTTCTTTTTGGGTGGTGTTCATCTTCAGTTCGGAACTGCGAATCCAGCCGCTGTTCACATCCACTTTCAGCACGCCGCTTTGGCTGCCTTCTATACTGATGGAATGCGTTACGCCGTTTTGGCTTTTCTTGTCGCCCGACGGCAAAGTGAAAAACAGCACCACTTTTA